>DASVVZ010000482.1:0-6042 GCA_036389875.1 Pyrinomonadaceae bacterium | reverse complement strand
GACCGAAGGGGTCGGCAATATTCTTCTCAGCCTGCTGACTTACCTGCCGTGGCTGATACTGATTCCCATACTGGCCTTCTTTCTGCTGAAGGATGCGGACAGCTTCCGCCGCTCAGCCCTGCAGATGCTGCCGAGCGGGCGCTGGCGCTGGCGCGGCGACGAGTTCTTTCAGGATGTTAATTCGACGCTCGCCGCATACATACGCGCGCAGCTCACCGCCTGTTTACTCATAGGGCTTATCTGCTCGCTCGGGTTCTACCTCTTGGACGTGCCCTACTGGCTGGCCTTAGGCATCGTCGCAGGGATGCTGGAATTCATCCCGCTCGTGGGGCCGCTCATCATAGCCATCGTCGCGGCGCTCATATCCAGCTTCTACTCCATCAACCAGGCTGTCCTGGTGCTTCTCTTCCTGGGCGTCCTTCGCATCGTACACGACTATGTTATCTACCCGCGCATCATAGGGCAGGGGATTCACCTGCACCCGCTCGCGGTCATCCTCTCCATCCTTGCGGGCGCAGAGGTGGCGGGCATAGCCGGAATCTTTCTGGCCATTCCGGTGGTGGCAATAGGCACTGTCAGTTATCGCCACTGGCTGGAGCATCGCGGCAGCGAGGGAATCGTCGCAGACCTGCTCAAGCCGGGAGAGGCTGAGGGCGCGGAGGCTCCGGCCCCGGCCGAAGCGGCTGTGGCCCCTGAGAAGAGAGAGCTGCCCGAGCCGGACAGTAAGCACCCCACTCATACGACCACGCCGGAAGAGATGGTGCGGATGCGCCCGGACCTCACCACAGGCGAATTGAAGCTGCCGAAGCAGATGGAAGAGGGATGAGCGCGTCTGCTACAGAAACAGAAAAGCTTTCGGAGAGAGGCGGCGCTCGTGCCGCTCATCAGAGCGGCACAAAGATTCTGGACGTAGGCTGCGGGCGCAACAAGACTCCAGGCGCGATCGGGCTCGATTCGAACTCGCGCACGGACGCAGACGTGATTCACGACCTGGGCGATCTGCCATACCCGTTCGCTGAAGACGAATTCGACGAAGTCATTGGCAATCACGTGATAGAGCACGTGCCGGATGTGATGGCCTTCGTTTCCGAGCTTTACCGCGTGACAAGGCCCGGGGGGCGCATCAAAATTCTGACCCCGCATTATTCAAACCCGGATTGGCCGAACGACCCGACGCACCGCAATCATTTAAACAGCTACTCCTTCAACTACTTTATAGAAGACCCAAGGCACCGGAATTTTCCTTTCTACACTGACGTTCAGTTGAAGCCACTTCGCACGCACGTCTCGCTCCTGAATCTATGGAAAGCGCTGGGGCTTCAGTTCATAGTCAACCTTGATCAGCGCTGGCCCGCGCTTCGCTTCACCAGAAAATTCTGGGAGCAGTACCTGAGCTTCATCTTTCGCGGCAAGGAGCTTTACTTCGAGTTCGAGGTCGTCAAAGGCAGCCCGAACGCCTCGGACGCAAAGCCTTAAAGAGTATGATTCGCTGGACTCACATCACCATTACGGTCGCCGAGATGGAGCGCTCGATTGAGTTCTACAGCTCCGTGTGCGGGCTTGAGATCGTGCGCGACCGCAGGCGCGAGGGCGGAGGCACTGTCTGGTTGGGCTACGAGCCTGAGGATGGTGAAGACCCTGCTTTCGTGCTGGTGCTGATGCAGGGCGAGGTGACAGACCGCCTTGACCACTTCGGCTTTCAGTGCGATTCAAGGGCAGAGGTTGACAGCATCGCGGAAGATGCTTCGAGGCGCGGGATTCTGGCTTTCGCGCCGACGGATTCCGGCGGGAGCGTCGGCTACTGGACTATCATTCGTGACCCGGACGGACACATGGTAGAGTTCACCTGCGGCCAGCCCTTGAAGGGGTTAAGCTGAAAGGCTCACAAGCCATGCAGCCGCCGGAAAATTTGAGGACAGCCGGCAGCTTTTCTTGTATAGTTAAGCTTCTGAATTTCTCTCCCTGTTAGAGCCTTCCACTCCCTAAAATCTGAGGAGCGACTGCCGTGAATAAAACTCTTTCTCACTCACTCATAGCGCTTCTGTTGTTCACCTGCGTTCCTGCAACTCAGGGCCAGCAGCCTTCAAAACCGGACGCGCCGCAACAGCAGCAACGGCAGCAACAACAGCAGGATGGCACGGGCGATGATGAAGTAGTCCGCATCACCACCAACCTTGTGCAGGTCGATGCCGTCGTCACGGATAAGAAGGGGAGGCTCGTGACAGACCTTCGTCCCGAAGACCTGGAAATCTACGAGGACAACCGGCCGCAGCAGATTACAAACTTCTCATTCATCTCTACCGAAAGCGCGACGGCGCAGCCCGCCACTTCGCCCGCGCCGCCCGCAGATAGAAATGCCCCGCCGGTTCCGCCCGTCCGACTCAGGCCCGAGCAGGTGCGCCGTACCATTGCGCTCGTCGTAGATGATTTGAGCCTTTCGTTTGAGAGCACACATTTCGTCAGGCGGGCTTTAAAGAAGTTCGTTGACGAGCAGATGCAGCCGGGCGACCTCGTAGCCATCGTTCGCACGGCCGGCGGCATAGGCGCTTTGCAGCAGTTCACCTCCGATAAGCGACAGCTCTACGCCGCCATAGACCGCGTGAGGTTCAGTTTTCAGGGCAACGGCGGCATAGGCGCTTTCGCCCCGCTACAGGGGCCGGCGGCTTCGGCCACGGACGGCACTGCGTTCGGCGGCCCCGGCGGAACCGGAATCGTCAGCGGCACTGACGCGGATGCCCTGCGCGAAGAGATTTACGCCGTCGGAACCTTGGGCGCGGTCAATTACATAGTGCGCGGCATGAGAGACCTTCCGGGCCGCAAGTCCATCCTCCTGATAGCGGACGGGCTCCCCACCTTCTCCAGAGTCAACGAATCGCGCAGCAGCCGCATAGGCGACCGCCTTCGCCTCCTGATTGACCTTGCCAACCGCGCTTCGGTCGTAATCTATACGATGGATGCGCGCGGGCTGCCCACCTTCGGCGTCAACGCTGCGGACGACACCGGCGGCATGGCTCCCGGTCAGGCCGACCAGCTGGCGCGTCAGCGCAGCTTCAGCTACTTTGCTTCGAAGGCGGGACTCTCTCAACTGGCCGGGGAAACCGGAGGCTTTGCCATAAGCGGCGAGAATGATTTGAGCAAGGGTATCCGGCAGGTGCTTGACGACCAGAAGGGCTATTACCTGATTGGGTATCGCCCGGACGAATCAACCTTTGACCAGTCGAGCGGCCGCAGGAGGTTTCATAACATCTCTATCAAGGTGAAGCGTCCGGGCCTGACTGTGCGCTCGCGCTCAGGCTTCTACGGCGTCGTGAGTGAAAGGGAGGTTGCACGGGGCAGAACGCGCGCTGAGCAGTTGCTCGGCGCTCTGACTTCGCCCTTCTCTTCCGGCGGAGTACACCTGAGGCTCACTACTCTTTTCGGGAACGACCTGCAATCAGGCTCTTTCGTGCGCTCGCTGCTTCACGTGGCGGCGCAGGACATCACTTTCATAGAAGAGGCTGACGGTTGGCACAAGGCCGTGTTCGACGTGCTTGCCGTCACCTTCGGGGACAACGGGCTGGTGGTTGACCAGGTTGACCGTGTGCAGACGATTCGCGTCAGGGGCGAGCCTTACAGGCGCGCTCTTGAGAACGGCTTTGTCTTCATCATCAACGTCCCGATTAAAAAGCCCGGAGCCTACCAGCTGCGCACGGCGCTGCGCGACATAGCTTCAGAGCGCGTGGGCTCGGCCAGCCAGTTCATAGAAGTCCCTGACCTGAAGAAGAATCGGCTGGCCCTCTCAGGCATTGCCGTCAACGGCTATGACCCGTCGAACAGGGGAAGCGCGGCCAACGGCGGCTCTCAACAACAGGCACAGCTTCAGGCCGCAGGCGGCAGTGAAGAGATTACGGACATGAACCCGCAGGCGGGCCCTGCCGTCAGAAAGTTCCGCCGGGGAATGATTCTACAGTACGGCTATGTTATCTATAACGCGCAGCCTGATAAGGCTTCACGCACGCAGCTACAGACTCAGATGCGGCTCTTCCGCGAAGGCAAAGAAGTCTTTACTGGAAGGCTTCAGCCATTCGACGCGAGCAACCAGCAGGATTTAAGACGGCTGGCTGCGGCCGGTGCGCTGCAACTGAGCACCGACATGGAGCCGGGCGAGTACGTACTGCAAATCATCGTCATGGACCCGCTCGGCAAAACGAAGTACCAGATGGCTACCCAGTGGATCGATTTTGAGATAACGAAATAGGAATAAAGGTGGACGGCACAGGTCAGTATCGCCTGCTCAAGCCGGGCAAGTCATAAGCCGGAGCAAAGCCCGCCCGGCTTGAGCAGGCGTTACCGACCTGTGGCTCAGTGCGGGTTACAGTCTCGGTTTGCATTCTCAGGGTGTTACACTTTCGGACAAGATGCAGAAAGAATCAGGCGATAACAGGCGACCTAAATTAGGTTGGAAGAAGAAACTGCTGCTCATCACGTTAGGGCTCTTGTTCGGGCTCCTCATCATGGAGGCAGCCCTTCGCATCATAGGCTACACGTATCCAATCTGGTACATGCCGGACGAGCACACGGGCTATTCGCTAAGGCCCAATGTGGAAGGCTGGTACACGCGCGAGGGACAATCCTACGTGCGCGTCAATAGCGCGGGATTGCGCGACCGCGAGCATCAGAGGCAGAAGCCCGCCAACACCGTTCGCATAGCCGTGCTCGGAGACTCTTTCTCCGAAGCCATGCACGTGCCGCAGGAAGATACCTTCTGGTGGCTGATGGAGCGACGGCTTAAAGAGTGCCCGCAGTTCAAGGACAAGAATGTGGAGGTGATTAACTTCGGCGTCTCGGGCTACGGGACGGCGCAGGAGCTTATCACGCTTCGCCAGAAGGTCTGGGACTACCAGCCGGACATAGTGCTTCTGGCCTTCCTCACCTTCAACGACATCATGGACAACTCCAAGGCGCTCAAGGACACGGAGGAGATGCCCTATTTTGTCTACCGCGACGGGCAGCTTGTCGAAGACAGATCTTTCCTCAATTCGCGCACCTATCTCAAGCTGACGGCAAGCTGGAATCGTCTGGGGCGATGGATACGCGACCGCGTGCGAGTCTTTCAGGCCGTGCATCACGCGGCCTTCGTCTACAAGACCTACATGGAAGCGCGTCGCGCGCGCCAGGTGATGGAGGCCCAGAACGCAGAAGCACAGAAGCGACCACAGCAGCCGCAACAGACCGACTCTCAACAGCCGCGCAGGCCGACTCTCGTCAATCACTGGGTTTACTACGAGCCGCGAGAGCCCGTGTGGCAGGACGCCTGGCGCGTCACCGAAGGCTTGATTGCTCAGATGAGCAGGGAGGTAAAGGAGCGCGGCGCACAGTTCGTAGTCATTGTTCTGGACAACGACGTGCAGTCGCTGCCAAACCCCGAGTCGCGCCGGAACTTCATGCAGAGCATAGGCGTCGCAGACCTCTCTTACCCGAACCGCCGCGTGGAAGATTTCTGCAAGTCGCAGGGGATAGAGGTTCTGGACATCGCTCCCATGATGCTCGAATACGCCGAGCGCAACAACGTGCTGCTTCACGGCTTCGGCAAAGACATAGGCAACGGCCACTGGAACTCTGCGGGCCACGCGCAGGCCGCGGAGCTGATGACCAGAAAGGTTTGCCAGATGCAGTCTGGCCGCTAAGGATTTCCCACTCTTTATCGTATAATCTCTGGTCTTATGTCTGGATTCATGACCTTACTGCGTGAGCTGTTCACGTTCCTGAAGCAAGAGAAGAAGTGGTGGCTGATACCTCTTTGTCTGACGCTGGTTCTGCTGACGGCTCTCATCGTCGTCGCGGAAAGCTCGGCCATAGCCCCGTTCGTTTACAGCCTTTTCTGATCGCTCAGGGCTCCCTTTAAGAGTTTAAGATGACGACGATTCTCGGCCTCTCGGCTTTTTATCATGACTCGGCTGCCTGCCTCGTGCGCGACGGCGAGATAGTGGCGGCTGCGCAGGAAGAGCGATTCACGCGGCGCAAGCACGACCATCGCTTCCCGCACGAATCAATCGCGTACTG
>DASVVZ010000481.1:0-1732 GCA_036389875.1 Pyrinomonadaceae bacterium | reverse complement strand
TTCTTCTTCCCCGTCGCTTCTCCCTTGTCACCTGTCGCTTCTCTTTGTTACACTTTCGTTAGATTGAGCGAACCCGACGCTAGACTCAGCGTCGCATGTACCCCAAATAGAAAAGGGTTGGCAGACCCTCCGATTGCATGTGGCGGTTTCGAGTCAAATTCTTTTTTGAAAATCGATGGAGGTGTTACGGTGGGCTTTAAGGTCGGCCAGAAAGTCGTTTACCCAAACCACGGGATCGGAACCATCGAGCAGATTGAGCGGAAGCAAATAGGAGCAGCCTCACTTCCCTTCTATACGCTTCGTCTTGCTGCTACCAATTCGGTTGTATTAGTTCCGGTCGCCAACGCCACAGAAGTTGGCCTTCGTTCCCCGATCTCTTCAGGCGAATGCGAGTTGCTACTTAAGCATTTAGCAGATGATTTCTCGTCCCCCGCCAATGACTGGAAGGATCGTTTCAAGGACTTCTCTGAGAAGATGCGCACGGGCGACATCTTTGAAGTCGCAGAGGTGCTTAAGAACCTGACGTTTTTAAGCCATCTCAAGCCACTCTCTTTCCGCGAGCAGCGCATGCTGGAGCGCGCACGCTACCTTGTCGTCTCGGAGCTTGCAGCCGTCTGCCGCCAGCCCGAGTGCAACGTGGATACGCGCGTCGAACAGGCCCTGACGCGCGCTTGCACAAAGCACGAACGCCGTCCCGCGCGCATTCGTACAGCAGGCGCAGCCGCAGGCCATTAGTCTTAAAAGTTTTCAGCACATCATTACACCCTATGAGGCGCGGCCCAGGCGTGCGCGTGTCCACTCGTGCCCGGTTCGAAAGCCGTGAAGCGTGCGTTTCCCTGTGTGTCGGCTGACTGTTTCAACTCTCAGCGTGCTATAATTCTGCGCCGTTAGGGGCCCGGCTCTGCAAACGGCTCATAAGCTTTTGCGACAATCCACGGCACGTACTAGAGAATGGACGAACCCGCGAGTATTTTTCTGGCTCTCCTGGTTGAAGAAGGCGCGATACACGAGTCTGTGACCTTGGGGGAAGCCATACTCAAGCTCACAGCCGTACTGATGCTGGTTCTGGCCAACGGATTCTTCGTAGGCTCCGAGTTCGCTCTGGTTTCCGTGCGCCGCACCCGCCTCGAAGCTCGCGCAGAGGTAGGGAGCAAGGCCGCGCGGGCTGCCCTGCGGCTGCTGGACGAGCCGACCATCTTTATCTCCGCAACTCAATTAGGCATCACGCTCGCTTCTCTGGCGCTCGGCTGGATTGGCGAGCCGACGGTGGCGGCGCTTCTGATGCCCCTGGCTTCGCGCATCGCCAACGAAGGCACAGCCGGATACGTGGCGCACGTCGCGGCCATTGTCATAGCCTTTACGGTTATCACCTACCTGCACATAGTCCTGGGCGAGTTGATGCCGAAGATGATTGCGCTTGAGCGAGCCGAGACTCTGGCGCTTCTGGCCGCGCGGCCGCTGGCCCTTTTCGCCAGAATCTTTCGGGCTCCCATCTGGATTTTCAATAAGACGGGAACGTTCCTGGGCCGCCTGCTCGGCCTGAAATCTTCGCTTGAGCACACCTCCGTCTACACGGAGCAGGAGTTGAAGCATCTGGTGGACGTGTCGCTTGAGAGCGGGCACCTGCGCGCAGCCGAACAGCGCCTGATTCATAAGGTCTTCGAGTTTTCAGACACCCTGGTGCGCGAGGCCATGGTGCCGCGCACGCAAATGGTTGCCATCTCATCCGACA
>DASVVZ010000480.1:0-5076 GCA_036389875.1 Pyrinomonadaceae bacterium | reverse complement strand
GATCTGTGAGCGTCTGCGCTTCCAGGCTTAAAAACTCCGCCTGAGTAGGAAAGTTCTTCTTGGCGGCATATATGGCCTGCAAAGCTTCGCGCCACTTCCCTTCGTCGCGCAGCAGCTCTATGTAGATAAATTCCGGCGTGGGGTCATCGCTGCCCATCACGCGCCGCATGCGGTTAATAGTGGCGACCGCTTCGCTGGAACGGCCCGCGCTCTTTTGCAGGCTGACTATGCGCTGAAAGATCTCCGCAGCCATCTCACGCTCCTCTTCATCCGCGAGGGGCTGGTCCGAGAGGCCGCGATCCTTCAGCATCTCTTCATAGACGGCTGCTGCATCACTGTAGCGCTCCGCGTCCGAGAGTGTCGTCGCAAGCTCTACGCGAAGCTGCACGCGCTCTTCCGCGCTGATTCCCTTTCGCGCGAGGCCTGCGCGCAGGGTCGCGGCAGCCTCGTCTATGCGACCGGCGCGAGCCTGTGCGCGTGCAAGCGCTCGAAGGGCAGTCAGATTCGACGGGCTGGCGTCCGCCATGCGTTGCAGCTCGCTGATGGCGGCAGCATCGCCCGTGCCGCCGGCCGCGAGCGACTGGCTCAGAATATCCAGATACTCTTTGTTGTCCGGCTCAAGATAGAGCGCGCGGCGTATGGCCTCGGTCGCCTCCTTGTAACGGCCCGCGCGCATGTACGCCTGACTCAGGCGCGCCGCCGCAGATTCAGGCGACAGCTCACGACCGTTCGTGACCGCTTGATAAAAGCGCGGCTCAAGCGATCCAGGAGCGGCTGACCATTTCGTCCAGGCTTCGATGGCTTCGTTCATGCGTTCCGTGGCGAAATAGTACTCGCCCAGCAGAGCCCAGCCTTCGGCGTCGTTGGGATTAAGGCGCACCAGCTCGCGCAGCGACGCAATGGCCTTTTCAACCATGGGTGGAACAAGCTTCCCTTCGCGCAGGCCGCTCTTGAGGACATAGGTGCGTGACAGTATGCGGTACGCGCCGAAGTTGTCGCGGCTGATGCCCACGGCGAGCGTGGCCTGACGCTCAGCCTCTTCAAAATCGTAAGGCGGGTAATAGAATGAGGCCCAGGCAAGCGCCGTGTGGGCTTCCGCCAGCGTGGGATCCAGCTGAGTCGATTCCTGAAAAGCCTGCTTGGCGCGGCGCAGGTTCACGTCCATGTTCGAGCGCGTGATGGTCGTCAAAAATCGCTGGCCTTCCATCAGCTTCGCGTAGGCGGCGGCACGCCTTTCCCTGTCGGTCAAAGCCTTTCCACTGCCCGTGCCCGGCTGATTCGTTTGCGGGGACCCGTCCAGAGCATTGCCGGGGGTGGGCGTAGCCACGGGCCTTGGCGGCTTCGAAGTAGAGTCGCTTTGCGCGCCGGCCGGATGTGAGGAACCCGCCGCTAAAAGAGCCAGAAGCGCGGCTGCGAGAGCTTTGGAAAAACTTTTCAAGCGACCCTGCCTTTCGCGGGCGTGTCGTTGGCATCGCCCGACTGTTGAATTCCGTGTACGACCCTTTGCCACGCGGCCCTCCTGGGGTAGCAGTAGATGAGAACCGCCAGCGCAGCAATCCCTATAAAGACCATGTTCGACGGGTCAGCCGTCAGCATCATCAGAAAGAAGCCCAGGATGGAGATTAATCCTCCGAGCGCTGCTACCTGAACGGTGGTGTTCTGCAAAGTTGCGAGCATTCCGGAGATGCCGCGCAGCGCAGCTATGTCCTGCAAGCGCATGGCCGCGAACCTTGTGCGGCGAAGCGTGACGGCTCCTACGCCCAGCACGACTATGCCGATGCGTAAGAAGGCCACCAGAACGGGGTCCGGATTGCCGCTTCCCACCCTGGGGGCGCGGCCCGTGAAGGCCACAGCGATCAGCGCGACCGTTAAGACTAAAAAAGCGCGCGTGACCATAGCCGCCAGCCTGTGACGGCGCACCAGCTCGTCCTGCGTGCCCTGTGATATTTGAGTTCGAGTCTCCATAGGCTCCTGCTTCGACGGACGCCTGCGCGTTCGGCGTCCCGGTTTTCGGCCTTAACAAAATATGCTATGTGGAAATTCTAACATCCGGCGGGCGGACAAGGCCAACAGCGCCATCGCCAATAAAAGCAAAGCCCCGCGCTCTTTATTATGGAAGCGCGGGGCTTTGGATTGCTCCGGCGCTCGTAAAAAGCATCGATCAGGCTTTTTACGAGCGCCTCTTTCTTGGGCTTACGGCCTTGTGCCAGGAGTCGTAGTGCTCGCAGGCGCTGTAGTAGTCGTCGGAGAGGTCGAAGCCGGATTACCGGGCTGCTGCGGCGTCAGGCTGACCCCGCCCTGACCCGTTGAGGGCGTCGGCCTGGGCTGTGCCGGGGCGCGGCGATTGAGCGGCGATGTCACGGGCGCTGCGTTGTCAGGGAGCACTCCCTGATTGGCTATGACCTGATCCAGAAGGTCTCCCTTTTCCTTGTCCTTGTTGATGAGAACGCCGTTCTTATCGACCGTGACGTTGGCGTAGCCTGTGACTTCCGTCAAAAGCTTTGCGACCATGCCGGGCCTCTCAGGCTCAGGGATCTTGGACTTGATGGGGTCAGGGTCAGGAACCGGAGCGCCTATAATCTGCAACTGCTCCTTGGCCTTTTCTGCATACTCGCTGTTGGGGAAATCGCGTACGATGCGCTGGTAATACTTGGCGGCCTCGTCCGTCTCCTCCTCCTGCTGGTACGTGTAGCCGTAGCGGAAAAGCACTTCCGCCATCCAGGTGAAGTTCGGATACTTTTCGACAATCTCGCGCAGCCGGGACTGTGCGCCCTTCAAGCCGCCCTTGCCGCCCTTGTAGCGGGCATCCAGGTAGAAGCGCGCAATCTGAAGATTGTGCATGGCCAGGTTGTCCTGCACCTCTCGCAGGCGAAGCTCAACGTCCGTGCGCAGGTTCGTGTTCGGGAACTGCTGCAAGAGAGCCTTGAGTCGCTGCTCGGCCTTGCGCGCGTGTGACACGTCGCGGTCGGAGAGCCCCATCTGACGCATCTCGCTTTCAGCGACCTTGAGCATGGCATCGTCCGAGAGCGGGTGAGTCGGGAAGAAGGTCAGCCAGTCCTGATACGTAGCGGCAGCCTGTATGAGCGCCGCCGTGGTGCCTTCCAGGTAGAACGAGTCGGCTATGGCAAGCTTGGCCATGGGCAGGTACTGCGAATCGGGATAGGCCGTGATAATCGTGCTGAAGAGATAGCGCCCGGTCTCGTAGCGGCCCTTGCGCACCTCGTGCGCGGCCTCTTCGAAGAGCACACGGTCGCGTCCGGGGGCAATCGTAGAAGTCAATTCTTCGTACTTATCGTCACCGCCGCCGCCGAAGAGAAGGAATTTCTTCTTCTTCTTACCTCTCCTGATTCCCGTCTCGGCGCCCGCATTGCTGCGCTGGTTCGCCGTCTCGCGCAGGGCCGTCTGCACGCGCGTGTCCAGGTCAGCAACAGAGCTTTCAAGCTTCTCAATCTGATCCGCCTCGACCCTTTCGGAGCGTTGCAGCTTGGCGATTGTATTGTTGACCTCGCTCAAAATGGAGCCAGCCTCTTTCTCCATGCCGCGAAGACGCTCGCGCGGGTCGTCGGCTGTCCGTTCGCTCCTATCCTGAGCGTTGAAGCCCGCGAGGGCGCCGTTCAAAGAGCGTCGCATTGCGTCGAGGCGCGAGCGCAGTACCTCTAAACGCTGTTGGGGCGTGGCGTCGCTGCCCGCCTGCTGCGTGCCGCTCTGCTGTCCCATGACTGAGACGGGAGCGGAAACCGACATAAAAAATATCGCGCAGATAGCGACCGATGCGACTAGGCGTCTGTACATTAATAAAACCTCCATCCATTTTGGATTCTGGATTTTAGATTTTGGATTAACAGTTGAAAGGCTGTCGGGCTGGGCTTTTCGTCAATCTAAAATCTAAAATCCAGAATCGCAAATCCTCTAGACCCATTCGACTGTGGCCTCGCGCAGTTCGCGCACGGCCTGAGCCGGGTCCGGTGTGTTAAAGACGGCTGAACCGGCGACGATGATTTCGGCCCCGGCGGCAACCACATCCGTTATATTCGAGCGGTCTATGCCGCCGTCGATTTCAATTCGTGTTTCAAGGCGACGGTCGTCAATCATGGCGCGCAGTCGCCGCAGCTTATCCAGCGAAGTCCTTATAAACTTTTGCCCGCCGAAGCCCGGATTGACAGACATCAGCAGCACGAAGTCTGCGAAAGGCAGAGCCTCTTCAAGAGAGACAAGCGGAGTCGCGGGATTGATGGCCACTCCGGCCAGCGCGCCCCTGCTTTTTATGGCCGCGAGCGTACGGTGGATGTGCGGGTCAATCTCCACGTGCACCGAGACCATTGAAGCCCCCGCTTCAACGAACTGCTCGGCGTAGCGTCCGGGCTCTTCGATCATCAGATGCGCGTCCACGGTCAGGCGCGTCGCCTGCGACACGGCCTTGACTACGGGCAGGCCCACGGTGATGTTCGGCACGAAATGGCCGTCCATCACGTCCACGTGAACCACGCTTGCGCCGCCGCGCTCCACCGCGCTTATCTCTTCGCCCAGCCGCGCAAAGTCGGCAGAAAGGATTGAAGGGGCAATCTCAACCATTTTCAGCTATCGGCTATCAGCGATCAGCTTTCAGCAGAGCAATTAAGCTGATCGCTGATAACTGACTGCTCTTTTAGGGTCGCGTGTTGCTGCCCGGATTAAAGGGCGGCGTAGTAACAGGCGGTCGCCTGTTGACGTTCGTGTTGCTGCCTGTGCGATTGCCGTTGTTCGCCGTGGCGGGAGCATTGCGATTGTTGGCGTTGGCCGCCGGACGATTGGCATTCGCGTTGCCGTTACGATTATTAGCGTTATTAGCGTTCTTGTTATTGCTGTTATTGGCGTTGCTGGCGTTCTTGTTCTTATTCTTGTTGCGATTGTTCTGATTCTGGTTCGTGTTCTGATTGCTGGCGTTGGAATTCTGGGCCTCGTTCTGGTTCTCGCCCTCGGCCTTGTCGGCTTCGCCTTCCGGCTTCTTCTGCTCGGCGTTGGCGACGCTGGTGGAGACTTCGCCCTCTTTGGCCTGCACGCGGCTGATGTCCACGGCGACCGTTTGCCCTATCTTGA
>DASVVZ010000479.1:0-5143 GCA_036389875.1 Pyrinomonadaceae bacterium | reverse complement strand
GGTGACTTTTCGCCGCAGAGAGAAAGGAGTGTAAGTTATGTCAGACGGAGCAAATCTGGATAACGTGAGAGGGAAAGTCCTGGCGGAGATTGAGCGCAGCGAGAGAAATTTCAAGCTGGTCTTCTTCATAGCAGCAATCTGGGAGGCGCTGTTTCTAGGCGCGTTCGTCCTCGCCGCAGATTTTTCTAACCGGCTGCACGTGCTGCTGCTGATTGCCACGGTCGGAAGCTACTCGATCGTCGTAATCGGTCTGATGGCGCTCGGCGCGCACGTTAATCGAGGCGTCTTGCGCATACTGAAAGCCGTAGAGCTGCTGAAGACTCTTTAAGCATCCGGTAGTGTGTGATTTCAAAATCCGATTCACCGCCGCAAGAAGATAGGGCAGAGAGGTTAAAGGCTTTAACCTCTCTGCCCTATCTTCTTGCGGCGTCTGGGGTGCCTCTGCGGCGGTGATTGATTTTGAAATTCACACACTACAGAGCATCTCTATAAGTTAATGCGTTCGGGATAACCGTGCTACATTTAGGGCGCAGACGTTCTCCGGCAGAATCAGGCTGTTTAGCTGAGGGAAGAGATTAGTAACCCTGGGGGAGACTAGTATGAGCGCCGCCAAACAGAACCGCGAGTCCAAGGGCCGCAGCCAATCATCCCGTGACATGGAAGCCGCGTCTCGGTGCCGTCGCAAGTTCCTGCGCCTCTTTCCGGGCGGCTTCAGTGACGCGACCTATCTGGACTGGGAGCGCGGCTACAAGTGGGAAGCTCACGAGCGCTGGGAGGAGTCGCTCGGTCAAGCGGAGTTTCGCAGGCTGATTCGCGCCGGCGAGTTCTCGGAAGCCGCAGGCCGCGCCGTTCGAGTGGAGCAAAGCACTCGTTACAGTATGCTCTTCTCCTTTGAGAAGATGGCGCTGCGCGACGCCGTTAAGACGGAAGAGGGCGCGCGCACCTTCTCCGAGGGGCTTTACGATTTTCTGCACGGCGGCGGCCAGTTGGAGAGACGCTTCAACCGCTGGATAGAAGCGGTGGCGGCTCTGCCGCGCAGGCAGACGCGCGTGCTGACCTGGCCCATGGTGACGGTCTGGGGCTTTCTGGCGCAGCCGGACGCGCACATATTCCTCAAGCCCATGGTCACGCGCGCAGCCGCACGCGAGTACGGCTTCGACTTCGCTTACAGGTCGCGCCCCTCCTGGGAAACCTACAATAATCTTCTACAGTTCGCCGAAACTGTCCGCCGAGACCTCAAAGACCTGAAGCCCCGTGACATGATAGACATTCAATCATTCATCTGGGTGCAGGGCTCCGACGAGTACGCCGAGTGAGAGCTTAAACGCGGGCTGAACTTTTCCCACCTGGCCGTACCTGAACTGGCGTAGAAGTCCAGAAACTTTTATGATATTCAGGCACCAGGCTTTCTCTTCAGAATGTGTGAAAAGGAACGCTCACTTTCTCAAAAGGTTACCACCCCAGTGAATCGCCATGGAATATAAATTTCAGGTCAACCTAGGCGGCATTATTGATCTGCTCTCAAACCACATCTACAGCAGCCCGCAGGTTTTCATACGCGAACTCTTACAGAACGCCGTGGACGCCATCACGGCCCGCGCGCACATAGAACCATCTCATGCTGGGCGTGTCTGGATAGAGCTGCCCGCGCCCGCAGGCGGCGAGCCCCCCCTGCTCATCTTCCGCGACAACGGCATCGGTTTGACGGAAGAGGAGATTCATCGCTTCCTTGCCACCATCGGGCAGACCTCCAAGCGAGACGAGCTGTCGGGCGCGGCCTCCGACTACATAGGCCAGTTCGGCATTGGCCTGCTCTCGTGCTTCGTCGTCAGCGACGAGATTGTAGTTCTGACGCGCTCGGCCACGGGCGCGGGCGGGACTACGGAGTGGCGCGGCCACGCCGACGGAACTTATTCGATACGGAGCGTGGAGCGCGAGATGGAGGCCGGGACGGAAGTGCGGCTGCGGTGCAAGCCGGGCAGCGAATCCTACTTCAGGCCGGAGGAGGTCGCGCGTCTCGCCCATCATTACGGGAGCCTGCTTCCCCACCCCATAACCTTGACGACGCCGCAGGGCGCTTCGCTGGTCAATGAAGAAGAGCCGCCATGGAAGCAGGAGTTCGCATCAGCGGAGCTTGAGCGTAGCGCTTATCTGGACTACGGGCTCAAGACCTTCGACATAGACTTTCTGGATTACGTTCCCCTGCACTCGGCCGTGGGCGACGTGCGCGGCGTGGCCTTCGTGCTGCCCCAGCCCATGAGCCTTGCGTCCAGAAAGACGCACCGCGTTTATCTGAAGAACATGCTCCTTTCTGAAGACGCCGAAGGCTTGCTGCCCGAATGGGCCTTCTTCGTCAAGTGCGTCGTCAACGCAAACGACCTCAGGCCCACGGCCTCGCGCGAGTCGTTCTACGAAGACGAGGCGCTACAGACTACGCGCCAGGCGCTCGGGCGCTGTCTTCGCAATTACCTCATGGACATGGCCGAAAGCGCGCCGCAACGATTGAAGAATCTTATCGCGCTTCACTACATCTCGATCAAGGCGCTCGCTGCCGAAGACGACGAGTTCTTTCGCATCTTCGTCAACTGGCTTCCCTTCGAGACCAACATGGGGACAATGACGCTGACGGAGTATCGCAAGGAGCACGAGACGATGCACTACGCGCCGGACATGGATCAGTTCCGGCAGATTGCCCGGGTCGCCGCCTCTCAGTCGCTCTGCGTCATCAACGCGGCTTACGCATACGACCCGCAGCTCCTCTTAAAATTTCAAGACATCTTTCCCGAAGTCGTATTCCGAAAGATTGACGCCAATAATCTTTCGCACAACTTCGAGTTTCTGACGCTCTCAGAGCAGGACGAGATAGTCTCGTTCGTAGAGGCAGCCGAAGAGGTGCTGCGCCCCTTCAGGTGTTCCGTTGAGGTGCGAAAGTTTTCGCCCGTCGATGTTCCGGCGCTTTATACGGCAAGCAACGAGGCGAGCTTTCATCGCTCTATAGAGATAAGCAAAGAGGTGACGGACTCCTTCTGGTCTTCCGTGCTGGACAGGCTGGACGACCAATCCAGGGAGCAGTCGGATGGCCGCCTCTGCTTCAACTATCGCAATCCGCTCTTCTACAAAGTCTCTCGGATGCAGGACGAGCGCCTTCAGCGCCTCTCCGTGCAGGTGCTCTACGTTCAGTCGCTGCTGCTCGGCCACAGGCCGCTGACATCCAAAGAGATGAAGCTGATGAACGAAGGGCTGCTGGGCCTGGTCGAATGGGGAGCGGACATCATAGAAGGGGGCGTGCAATGAGCGCCGGCTACATGGATATAGAGGGAAAGGTGAAGGAGCTGATCGACCGCGCCTACTATATGGAGGAGGGCGACGAGCGAATCAGCATGCTTGAAGAGGCCGTGCGGCTGGCCGACACCACCAGCGACGTTAAGCTTCAGTATGACGCGCGGGACTCATTTATAGAGGCGGCATACTTCGGCGGCGTGCCGGAGAAGGCCCTCGTCGCATACGTCTGGTGCCTGGCGCAATACGACCGAGACCCGGAACACTTCTGGGAATGGAAGATCCTCTGGCGCTACAAGTGGATGGTCAACGTCATCTGCGACTTTCCGCAAATCTCCAAAGAGCAGATATACGAGATGCTGGACGACATGGAGCGCCGCTTCCGGCAGACGGGGCGTGGGCTTCGCGCCGTCTACAAATACCGCTACCGCACCGAAAGATTCTTCGGCAACCGGCAAGAGGCGCTCAGGTATTACGAACTGGCGGAGCAGGCCCGCAGAGACGATTTGACAGACTGCGCCGCGTGCGAGACGGACGACCAGGTAAGCTATCGTCTCTATCTAGGGGACGATGCATTGGCGTTGAGAATTGCGGAGCCGCTACTGGAAGGCAGGGACAAGTGCAGGTCTGTGCCGCAGAGAACATACGCCAGGCTCCTCGTCCCGCTTCTTCGCATGGGGCAGCCGGAGAAGGCCTGGCAGTATCACATAAGCGCCTATTCGATGATTGCCACCGACCGGAGCATGCTGGAATACCTGTGCAGCAATTTCATCTTTCTCTCGCTCTACAATGATTTGAAGGGCGCGGCGCGGCTGCTGGAAAAGCACTTTCGCTGGACCGAGGAGAACACGAATCCTTACGACCGGTTCCTCTTCCATCGCGCCGCGTGGCTCTTTCTTGAGACGGCACAGGAGGCGGGACAAACCGTACTGGCGCTGCAAATGGCGCGCTCCTTTCCGCTATACGACGCCGGAGGCTCTTACAGGACTGCGGACTTGAAGGACTGGTTCCAGGCGCGGGCGCGCGAACTGGCCGCCAGATTCGACGCCCGAAACGGCACGGACTACTTTACCGCCAGGCTTTTAGACATGGCGACGATTAAAGAGCTAAAAACACTGTAGAGCTTCGGCCGCCGGGAAGAGCAATGGAAGAAGGTGTGAGCGTAGAGTCCGGGTTTGCTGAAATCCCAGGCGTGCAAGCTTATTACGAGTCGGCGGGCGAGGGCGGCCCCGTGCTCATGCTGGTTCACGCGGGCATAGCTGACGCGCGCATGTGGGACGGGCAGTTCAAGGTCTTTGCCCGTAGCTTCCGCGTCGTGCGGTACGACAGGCGCGGCTTCGGACGGACACAGGTGGCGGATGGCGGCTGCAACTATTCTCATCACGAAGACCTGCACAGGCTGCTGCGCTTCCTTGGAATCGAGCGCGCGATTCTCGTCGGCTGCTCGCAGGGCGGAAAGACCGTCATGGATTTCACGCTCGAGCACCCGCACATGACGCAGGCGCTCGTGCTGGTTGCTTCCGCGCTCGGGGGATTCGAGTTCGGGGGCGAGCAGCCGCGACAGTTTGCAGAGCTTGAGCGTGCGGACGAGAGGGGCGACACGGAGCGCGTCAACGAGCTTGAGCTGCAAATCTGGGTGGACGGCCCGCACCGCGAGCCGCACGAGGTTGACGCTCGCTTGCGCGAGCGCGTGCGAGAGATGAATCGCATAGCCCTTTCCGCCGCTCAGGGCACGGAGCAGCCGCTTGAGCCGGCCGCAATCAACCGGCTCGCGGAGATACGGGTTCCTACGCTCGTCGTCACGGGCGACCTGGACACGCCAAAGACCCTGGCGGCTGCGCGCGTGCTGAGCGACAAAATTGAG
>DASVVZ010000478.1:0-6959 GCA_036389875.1 Pyrinomonadaceae bacterium | reverse complement strand
CGGATCTCTATCTCGACGATGCGGTTGTCCAGCTTGCCTGCGCGCAACTGCGCGCGAAGCTTTTCGCGCGTCCGCTGAAACTGGTCGTTCTCCACGCGCGCGGATTCTGAAGTCTCCTGCTCGGCCTCCGTTTCCTCTTCGTCAAAGTCGAAGAAGCCGGTGGAGAGAGAGGTTTTGGGCGGCGGGAGCAGTAGGTCAAGTATGCGCTCCTCCACGTTGAGCTCAGCCTTGTCGGCAATCTCTTCAATCTTCTCCTCGCGCATCATCTCCACGGCGATTTCGCAGAGGTCGCGGATCATGCTTTCCACGTCCCGGCCCACGTAGCCGACCTCCGTAAACTTGGACGCCTCTACCTTGAGGAAAGGGGAGTTGGACATGCGCGCCAGCCTGCGCGCAATCTCTGTTTTTCCGACACCCGTGGAGCCTATCATGATGATGTTCTTGGGCATCACGTCCGCCGCCATCTCAGGCTGTAGCTTCTGCCTGCGCACGCGATTCCTGAGCGCTATGGCGACGGCGCGCTTGGCTGCGGCCTGCCCGACGACGTGCTTGTCCAGCGCCGCCACGATCTGACGCGGCGTCATCTCGTCCAGGCCAATGGCGTCGTCAACTTCACCTTGTAAGTAAATAACCATTACTGCTCTTAAAGTTCCTCTACGATCACATTCGTGTTGGTGTAAATACAGATTTCACCGGCAATGCGCATGGCTTCGAGGGCAATCTCGCGGGCGCTCATCTCTGTGTTTTCCAGAAGGGCGCGTGCTGCGGCCAGCGCGTAGGGGCCGCCGGAGCCTATGGCCAGCACGCCCTGATCCGGCGTGATGACGTCGCCGTTTCCGGAGAGAAGAAAAGAGCTTTTCTCGTCGGCGACGACGAGTAGTGCTTCAAGGTTGCGCAGGATTTTATCTGTGCGCCAGTCCTTGCTCAGCTCAATGGCGGCGCGCTCAAGGTTGCCGTGGTACTGCTCAAGCTTTCCTTCGAAACGCGTGAGCAGCGAAAAGGCGTCGGCCGTGGCTCCGGCGAAACCCGCCAGTATGCGGTCGTTATACAAGCGCCTGACTTTTCGCGCGCCCGTCTTCATGACGGTGTCGCCCATTGTGACCTGACCATCGCCTGCCAGAGCCAGCTTGTCGTTGCGGCGCACGAGCAGGATGGTAGTGCTGCGTACTTTTAACTTTTCGTCCTTCATAATAGAAGAGAGCACTATAGGAACTGGCGTGAAGGGAAGTCAAGCGAGCGCCGCTGGGGAGGCAAAAGTTTCAGCCGATTTCCAATACGCGTCCGGCGCAAGACGCGCGCAATAAATTTGAGCTATGATGAGGGCGCAAGCATTGAAAGCTATGCGCCGTTGACGCAAGGCTTAAATTTTGTCGCCAGAGGATCAGGAATGAGTAATAGAAGACGCCCGCTGATAGGCATCACCATGCGCCTGGAATTAGAGACGGACAGGTTTTACCTGGCGCGCTTTTACAGCGAGGCAGTGGAGGCTGCGGGCGGAGTGCCCCTGCATCTGAGCCTCATCCCAAGAGAGGACTACATACGCGAGGCTCTGGGGAGTTTGGACGGCCTGCTGCTGCCCGGCAGCGATTCGGATATAGACCCCATGCTATATAACAGAGAGCCGCACAGGCGGCTGGGGAGCGTGCATACTATAAAAGACCGCACAGACCTGCTGGCCCTTGAGGAGGCCGAAAAGAGAGGACTGCCGCTTCTGGCCATATGCTTCGGCATGCAGGCTCTGAACGTCTCGCGTGGCGGCACCCTTATACAGGACATAGAATCTGAGCTGCCCGAAGCCATCAAGCATCAGCAGGGCGCGCCCAGAGACCGCCGCTCACACCGCGTCAGATTCCTGGACGGCAGCCTGATGAGCGAGCTCGCAGGAGCCACCGACGCGCTCGTCAACAGCCACCACCATCAGGCTATAGAGAGAGTCGGAAGAGAGCTTGTGGCGACCGCCTGGACGTCAGACGGACTGGTAGAAGCTATGGAAGACCCCAGAGCCGACAGATTCGCCCTGGCAGTTCAGTGGCATCCTGAGATTGCCTGGCAGGAGGACGAGTTCTCAATGCGCTTGTTCAAGCGATTCGTGGACGCCTCAACAGAGTACAAAACGTCACGGACAGGCAGCGATGTTGAGCCCGAGCGCGTCCGATAACGCCTGCGTCTGTGCTATTTAAGGCGTAAAGGTTAATGTAAAAATAGAAGGAATGATTGATGGGTTTTAGTTGTATAGAACTGGCGGGACAGGTGGCTCTGGTGACGGGCGGCTCAAGGGGGATTGGGCGGGAGACTGTGCTGGAGCTTGCGCGTGCAGGGGCTCGCGTAGCCATCAATTATCTGCGTGACGAGAGGGGAGCGAAGGAGGTTGCGCTGGAGGCTGAAGGACTTGGGGCGGAAGCTATAACTGTGCGAGGCGATGTGAAGAGCTTGGAGACGGCTGCAAGCGTCGTCGAAACTTGCGCCGAAAAATGGGGCAGGCTGGACGTGCTGGTTTGTAACGCGGGTTTATGGCAGGGGGCCGCCGTAGAAGAGATGACGGAAGAGCTTTGGATGAGCGTGCTAGATACCAATCTGAAAGGAACCTGGACTATAGTTCGGGCGGCGGTGCCTATTATGAAACGGCAGCGAAGCGGAGCGATCATCATAGTCAGCTCCACGGCCGGGCAGCGAGGTGAGTCCTTTTACTCGAACTACGCTGCCTCCAAGGGGGGCCAGATTGCTCTGACCAAGGCTCTGGCTTCGGAGCTAGGCCCGCACGGCATACGCGTCAACGCAGTGGCGCCCGGCTGGGTGGATACGGAGATGACTGCGCATGTGATGTGTGACGAGAGCGCAAGGAAATCCATAGAAGCTGAGATTCCGCTCAGGCGCGTGGCGGAAGCTATAGATATTGCGCGCCCAATACTTTTTCTGGCAAGTGATTGGGCCAGGCACATAACGGGCTCTGTTTTGAGCATCAACGGCGGCTCGGTGCTCTAAAAGAGAATAAGGGATCTGGATTTTGTAGATTTGAGAGAGGAAAGGTTTCAAGGGCGCATGTTTGAACGCTACACGGAGATGGCCAGGCGCGTGATCTTCTTTTCGCGCTACGAGGCCACACAATTCGGCGCGGAGGCAATTGAGCCGGAACATCTTCTGCTAGGGCTGCTGCGCGAAGACAAGACACTGCTCAGGCGCTTAACGGCAGAGGCTGGCGCTTTGTCCGAAACTCTGCGCAAAGATATGGAGTCGCACATAAAGACAGAGCAGAAGATTCAGACGGCCGTGGAGATACCGCTGGCAGCCGATACCAAGTACGTACTGGCCTATGCCCACGAGGAATCGGACAGGCTTCAGCACAGGCACATAGGGACGGAGCATCTTATGCTGGGGTTGCTGCGACAGCAGGGCACGCTGGCGGCACAGGCCCTTCAAAGGGCCGGGATAGAATTGGAGCAGGTGCGCGCAGCCATCTCGTCGGAGCCAGCAAGGAACGCGCCGGGGGCCGACTCCTCCGCGCAGCACTCTTACAACCCAAAGGATTCGAGCGTAGCAGCGGCTTTGCGCGATTACGCGCAGGGATTGCTGTCACTTTCGGAAACCATGGAGCGTGGAACCACTGCGGCGTCCGATAACGTCACTGCCGGTACTGCCGGTTTCTCTATAGTCACAGGGGTAGGGAGGCCAAGGCACGTGGTGCTGGGGGTGGAGAAGCTTTTGGGAGAAAAGAGCCGTAGCCTTAAGGGGGAACGCGTGGGGCTGGTCTGTAACCAATCTTCCGTAGACCACCACTTCAGACACGTGGCAGACCTTTTTCATGAACATAAGGAGATTAACCTGACCGCGCTCTTCGGCCCGCAGCACGGAATACGAGGGGATGTACAGGACAACATGGTGGAGACGGGACACGGCGTGGACAGCGTCACAGGGCTTCCAATCTACTCTCTATACAGCGAGACCAGAGAGCCCACGGAGGAGATGCTGGAGAATGTGGACGTGCTGGTCTTCGACATGCAGGACGTGGGCTGTCGCATTTACACCTTCATCTACACGATGGCCAATTGCATACGCGCCGCCGTCAGATATCGCAAGCGCGTGGTGGTTTGCGACCGCCCGAATCCGATCACGGGCGAAGGCGTGGCCGGTAACGTACTGGAGCCGGAGTTCGCCTCCTTCGTAGGCCAGTACGCTATCCCCACGCGCCACGGCATGACGGTCTGCGAGCTTGCGCGCCTCTTTAACGAGGAGTTCGGTATAGGCTGCGAGCTTGAGATAGTCCCTATGGAGGGCTGGAGGCGAGAAGACTGGATGGACGAGACGGATGCGCCCTGGGTCTTGCCGTCGCCGAACATGCCCACACTCGATACTGCAACGGTCTTCCCGGGAACTGTGCACCTGGAAGGGACACAGATGTCCGAGGGCCGCGGCACAACGCGCCCCTTCGAGCTAATAGGTGCTCCATACATAGACGCCAACATTTACGCGGGGGCGCTCAATAATCTGGGGCTGCCGGGCGTATACTTCCGAGCCTGCGGGTTTCAGCCTACCTTCCAGAAGCATGCGGGTAAGACTTGCGGCGGCGTGCAGATTCACGTGTTGGACAGAGAGGCTTTTGAGCCCGTGATGACCGGGGTGGCGACGGTTCTGTTGGCGCACGAGCTTTATCCTGAGCATCTGCGATGGAAGGAGCCGCCCTACGAGTACGTGTTCGATAAAAACCCCTTCGATGTGATAGCGGGGACGAATAGCCTGCGGGCAGCAATTGAGCGAGGGGATTCTCTGGAGAATATAGTGGCATCCTGGCAGAAGGGACTGTCTGAGTTCAAGAAGATGCGTTCGCGTTTTCTGCTTTATTAGGGCCGGGGCAATAGTATAAGCCCTGACTCTTAATGTAAAAGATAAGGAAGGGTCGGCGCACCGACCTTTGAAGTGATACCTCAAGGATGGAAGATTTGGCTTTACTGGATGAGCTTTTAGAAGAGTGTGGTCGTCTGCACGGCCACATCTGCCCGGGTCAATTGCTGGGAGTGCGCATGGCCCTGCTCGGATGCAGGCTCATAGGGATAAAAGACGCGCTTGGGGCCGACAGAAAGAGGCTGATAGTCTGGGTTGAGATAGACCGTTGCATGACGGACGCAGTTAGCGCTGTGACGGGCGTGCGCCTTGGACGCAGGAGCCTTAAGTTCTTTGATTACGGGAAAGTTGCGGCCACTTTCCTTAATACGGAGACGGGTTATGCCGTGCGCGTGTTGGCCCTGGACGAAGCCAGAAGGCTCGCGGACGAGCGCTTCCCGCAGATTGAAAGCAAGAAGGAGCGGCAGTTGCGCGCCTACAGGGAAGCGTCGGATGACGAGCTTTTCAGGGTCGCACGCGTGCATGTCAACTATGATGAGATGGACGCACCGGGGCACACGCGCTCTCGCGTAGCGTGCGCAAGCTGTTGCGAAGGGATTAACGATGGCCGGGAGGTGATAGAGGCGGATGGCCGAAAACTCTGCCGACCGTGCTCCCTAGGCGGTTATTATAGAGAAGTTTAGCATTCTCCGGTTAAAGTAGACTTTTAAGTGGTACGGCTGCGCCCGGTAGCGCGCACAGGCCAGCAGGGCCAACCCGCGCGCTGCCATTACACAACTAAAATTCCTTTGGGCGCGTAGTAACAGTCGTCGCCTGGTCATCGTACGGAGTTTAGGGAAAGCGGCTTTGCATAAGACCATCAAATATATACAAGTCTGCCTGAGCCTGCTCTTTTGCTGGTGTGGGTTGCTGTCGGTTTCCGTCTGCGGGCAGAGCGGTCGGCGCGCGGAGCCCGGCGTCAATGGTAAGACTGTCGGAGCGGAGCAGTCACAGGAGCCGTCTGGTGCAGAAGATGTGGTGCGCGTGCGCACGGAAGAGGTGATGGTGCCGGTCTCTGTGCGCAGCGTGGACGGAAAGCCTGTAAACGGCCTGACGGCTGAGAGTTTTCTAATCTACGACAACGGCATGCGCCAGGAGATAGCCAGTTTCAACAGAGAGCGCGTGCCCGCAAACATAGTGCTGTTGCTGGATGCGTCCGGCAGCGTCTTTCACCAGATGCGCTTCATACGCGAGGCCGCGCGCCAGTTTGTGGAGGGGCTTCTCAAGGAGGATCGCGTCTGCGTGATGCAGTTCGCAGACAGGGTGGAGCTTTTGCAGGATTGGACCGGCGCAGGGGATCCAGCCGAACTGGCTAAGGCTATAGAGTGGAGTTACCGTCCGGGCCAGAGCACGGCCTTCTACGACGGCCTGTACCTTGCTGCGGAAGAGCAGTTTAAGAAGACTGAGGGGCGCCGCATCATTATACTGCTGACGGACGGCATGGATACTGCGGAGAAGAGGCGTGCCAGCCAGTCGGACGCGCTCAACGCCGTCAGGCGCGCGGAGGCCAGCGTCTATGTGGTTAGCCTTACGGCCTCGTTGCGCGAGGCGGTTGAAAAACGAACGGGCGGCACCTTCAATCGGTTGCTGAGGGGCTATGACCCCAGAGAGGTCAAGCGGGTGCTGGCAATGATAGACGAGGCAGAGTCATCTCTGGAGCGGCTGGCCTCGCAGACGGGCGGCAGGATGTTTCTGCCCCGCAGGGATGAAGACCTGCTGCCGGCTTACAAGGCCATAGCGGAGGAGCTGCGCACGCAGTACATTATCACTTACAGGCCAAAGCCTAAGGTGGAGGCAGGCGAGTGGCGGCGCGTGCGTGTGCTGGTGCTGCCGGGTGGCTACGAGGTGGCCGCGCGCGAAGGTTACAAAGGGCGTAGTTGAAGGGCCTGTTTTAAAAGGGAAGGAGAGGGGCTTGGCAAATATGGAGAAGGAAGAGAAGGGGCGCGAGGCTACTGCGCCCGGCCGTGCCTGGCTAATGGGAGCGCTTGCGTGGATTGTGCCCGGGGCTGGCCACCTGTTTCAGGGTAGATGGGAGCGCGCGCTACTGCTGGGAGGGGCCGTCTGGCTGATGTTCATTATAGGAA
>DASVVZ010000477.1:0-9713 GCA_036389875.1 Pyrinomonadaceae bacterium | reverse complement strand
GCGAAGCGACAGCCTGCCGCCAACCGGCAAGCCGCACTTCGGCCCTCGCGCCATCTACTCTTTAACTTCTTGAGCCCGGGCTTTAGGCGGTGAATGAAGAGCCGCAGCCGCAGCTCCCCGTGGCGTTCGGGTTTGTAAAGGTGAACCCGGAACCCATCACGCCGCTCACGTAGTCAATCTTCACGCCGTTCAGATACTGTCCACTGAACATGTCAACGAAGAGGCGCACGCCGTTCTGCTCCAGAATGAAGTCGCCCTGTCGTGACTCCTCTTCTATGTTCAGGCTGTACTGGAAGCCGGAGCAACCGCCCGGCACTACGCGCACGCGAAGCCCTGCCGTTTCCGGTAATCCCTCTTCGCTCGCCATGAAGTTCTTGACCTCCGCGGCGGCCGTTTCCGTCAATTCCAAGGTTACTGTCGGAGTCTCTACTGCTGCCATTTTCTCTCTCCTATATTTCTGATATTTTGGCTTTGCCTATCTTAAGATTGCAAATTCCCTTTTACGATTGGGCCTTGCCCAGTATGACCAGCTCCGGCTTCATAGCCTCAATGGAAACCTGTCGCGCGACCTCTTCGGCCACACGCCTGAAGGCTTGCGATTGAGGCGAATCCGGCTGGCCGACGACCACTGGCACCCCCTTGTCCCCGCCTTCTCGCACCTCCATGCCCAGAGGCACAGCGCCGAGGAAGGGCACGCCATACTGCGCCGAAAGCTTTTCGCCGCCGCCCGCGCCGAAGATGTCGTAACGAGTGCCGGTGTCCGGGGCCACGAAGTAGCTCATGTTCTCCACGACGCCCAGAACAGGCACGGCCACCATCTCAAACATTCTCAGAGCGCGCCTGACATCCGCGACCGCCACTTCCTGAGGCGTGGTCACGAGCACGGCGCCCTGCACAGGCACGAGCTGAGCTAAGCTTAGTTGCACGTCGCCCGTTCCCGGTGGCATGTCAACAATCAAATAATCCAGCTCGCCCCAGCGCACGTCCGAAAGAAACTGCCTGACCAGCCCGTGAAGAATCGGCCCGCGCACCACCATGGGCTTGTCGCCCGGTTGCAGGAGCGCCATTGACATCATCTTCACGCCGTAGGCTTCGACGGGGATGAGCTTGTTTTCGTTCGGGACAACCTGCGGCTGCACGTTCGACACGCCCAGCATGAGCGGCACGTTCGGCCCGTAAACGTCCGCGTCCATGAGTCCCACGCGCGCGCCGTCTAAAGCCAGCGAGACGGCCAAATTGACCGCGACCGTGGACTTGCCCACGCCGCCCTTGCCGGACGAGACCGCTATAATGTTGCGCACGCCCGGCACACTTACCTTGTCGCCGAGACCGCGCCCTTTAGGCACTTCGGCATCCATCACCACGCTGACCGATTCGACGCCCGCTAATGCCGAGACCAGCTCACGGGCCTCCGTCTCCATCTGCTCTTTGACGGGACAGGCGGGCGTGGTCAGCACAATGCGGAAAGACACAGCGCCGCCCTCAATCTTCAAATCTCTTATAAAGCCGAGCGTCACTATGTCCTTGTGCAAGTCCGGGTCTCTGACCCCACGCAAGGCATCCAGCACACTCTGTTCGGTTACATTCGACATAAAATCAATAATGAGTGACGAGAAGAAAAGGCTTTCTTAATTCGTCACTTTCTTTTCGGCTTGAGCACGCGATAGATGCAGCGCGATGCGCCGCCTGCTATGCGCGACTCACGAAAAACTTCCGTCTCTAAAAGCTCCCTGTAAACCTGTAGCTCGCGCTCGCACAACTGGCGATAGTCACGCGCCACGTCCGTCAAAGGACAATTCCACTCGCTCAACAGGTATGAGCCGTCGGCCAACCGCTCTGCCTCTGCGTCGTAGCCCTCTTCGTCCAGCAGCTCGGCAAGCCGCCGCACGCGCGCGTCGAACCCTAGGCCCTTCAGATGCGGCTTGAAGCGCCCCACCATCTCATCTGCACAGCCGCAGAAGATGGTATTAAGACCGCGCTCGCCCCACACGGCGTTTATCTGCTGCAAGACCGAACGGGCTAGCAGGTCGTAGCGCTTCGGGAAAAGCTCAGTCGTGGCTTTCGCCGTCAGCCTGTACATGTGCGAGGGCCGCCCCCGCTCCTTGCGCTCGCTGTTGTGCTCTACGTAGCCGTCGCGCTCAAGCACATCCAGATGCTTTTTGACGCACTGGCGGCTAATCCCCAGATGGCGCGCAAGCTCGTCTGCGTTCACGCTCCCGCGCGAGCGCAGAAGGTGTATGACTCGCTCGCGAGACCCCGCCAGATTTACCACTGTCGTAGACACAATTCGATGATAGGAGCCACGTCATCTTTTGTCAACCGAATGGTTGCTTTAATCAGGACGCGGGAAATAGCAGATTAACTCTCCGCCGCCGCAGGCGCAGAGACATACTGAGGGGCGCAGAGGAATTGGCTGCTTAACACACTCTCTCTGCGTTACCCCCAGCGTTTCTCAGCACCCGCCTGCGGTGAAAAGTTTTATTAACGGTGTGTTTTGAAATATCATCCTCCAAGCTCGAAAAGTAATTTTTTGAGCCCGAGCCTTTAGAGCTGCCCTATGTCCTATTATCCTGGCCGTATCAGCAAGCATTTCCTCGCGCCGCAGAATGTAGGCGACGTGGAGGAGGCGGACGCAAGCGCCGAGACGGGCTCTTTTGTCTGCGGCGCGGTCGTGCGTCTTTCTTTGAAGCTGGACGCGGAGACGCAGGTCATCTCGGATGCGCGCTTCAGGGCCGCGGGCTGCGGCTACCTGATAGCTTACGCCTCCGTGGTGACGGAGATTATCAGGGGCCTGACGACGGCCGAGGCGGCAGCGGCAGCGGGTCTTCTACAGGAAACCTTGCGCGAATACTTCGGCTCGCCGCCGCGCGAGAAGGAGCACTGCGTGCTTCTTTGCGCGGAGGCGCTCAGGGAAGCCGTAGCGCGTTACAGCCAGAGAGTGCGCGACGAGTGGACGGGCGAAGAGGCGCTCATCTGCACCTGCTTCGGGGTCTCGGAAAAGAGAATCGAGCAGTTGATTGACGACAAGAGCCTTCACACGGTGCGCGAAGTCACAATAGCCTGCAACGCAGGCGGCGGCTGCCAGTCATGCCGCCCGCTCATAGAAGAGATTCTGGAAGAGCACTGGCGCGAGGCTGAAGAGGGATTTTAACAACAGAAACGAGCGAATGATGATGAAGTCCGGAGAAAGCATGGAAGCAGGCCGCGAGCAGATGAAGCCCGAAGGGCTGGTTTACCTGGACAACAACGCTACAACGCGCGTGGCGGCGGAAGTCTTCGAAGCCATGCGCCCGTACCTTAACGAGCTTTACGGCAATCCTTCGTCGGCGCACGCCTTCGGGCGCGGGATGCGCGCAAGCGTAAGCCGTGCGCGCGAACAGGTGGCGGCTTGTTTAGGCGCGCGCTCGGCTGATGAAATCGTCTTCACATCGTGCGGGACGGAGTCTGACAACTGGGCCTTGCGCGGCGCGCTTGAGCTGAGGCCGGAGAAGCGGCACATCATCACCACGCGCGTCGAGCACGAGGCCGTGAGGCTCATGTGCGAGCGGCTGGAGCGACGGGGTTATGAGGTGACGTGGCTGGATGTTAATGAAGAGGGAGAGCTTGACCTTGGGGCTCTGCGCGCGGCGTTGAGAGCAGACACCTGCGTGGTCTCTATCATGCTGGCCAACAACGAGACCGGCGTGCTCTTTCCCATAGAAGAGGCCGGGCGAATTGTGCGAGAGCACGCGGACGCGCTCTTTCACGTTGACGGCGTCCAGGCTGTGGGAAAGGTTCCCATCAATCTGGCTGACTGGCAGGTGGACCTCTTTTCGCTTTCGGGCCACAAGCTACACGCACCGAAGGGCGTGGGCGCGCTCTACGTACGCGAAGGCGTGCGTCTTCCATCCTTCTTTATAGGCGGCGGGCAGGAAAAGGGGCGGCGCGCAGGCACGGAGGCTGTCCCTTACATAGTAGCTCTCGGCGCGGCGTGCGAGCTGGCAAGCCATTTCGACGGGTTTGATACCATCAGACGCCTGCGAGACGGGTTGGAAGATACGATTCTGGAGACTTTCCCGAACGCGCGACTGAACGGCACGAAGGACAGGGCAAAGCGTTTGCCCAACACGGCTAACATCTCTTTCTCTTATCTTGAGGGCGAGAGCATTCTGGCCAATCTGGACGAGGCAGGCGTATGCGTCTCGACCGGCTCCGCCTGCAACGCCGAGTCGCACGTCTCAAGCGCGGTGCTGCGCGCCATGAATGTGCCTTACACTGCGGCGCAGGGCTCGATACGGTTTTCGCTCGGGCGCTATAACACGGAAGCGGAGATTGATTATACGCTCGATGCGCTGCGCTCGATTATTCCGCGTCTGGTAGAGATGTCCCCGTATGACGAAGAGCTGAAGGGAAGAAATTCGGGCTAGAGTAGCAGGCCGAGAGAGGGTTCGGGCGCTCATTTTTCACTTTTCACTCTTTTATTGATACAATTTCTTCTCGGCTCACTTGCCTTGATACTCGTCCGATAGGAGCAAGTTCAAATAAATGTCAGTCGAACAACCTGGTGCTGGACAGAAGCGTGTGCCCAAAACTCCGGAAGACAAGACGGATGCGCCGCGCCGCGTGCGCAATGACAGCGTCAATCATCTGGAGACAGACGATTACGTCTGCATAGAGCCGACGACGACGCTGCGGGAAGCCATCGATCGCATGAAGGAAGATGAGGGCGGCTGCGCCATCATCTGTGAGGCGGGGCGCATCACGGGCATCTTCACCGAACGCGACCTTATCTCGAAGGTCATAGGCGAAGAGGTTGATATGAATGCTCCCGTCAGCCGCTACATGACGCAGGCGGTCGAGACGCTCTCGTCTGAGGCGACCATAGGAGATGCGGTCGCGCTGATGAACCGCAAAGGCTACCGCAATATTCCGCTCGTGCGCGACGGGAAGCTCTACGGCTCCATCTCCGTCTTCGACATCATCACGTACCTGGCCGAGAGCTACCCGAAAGAGACCATGAACCTGCCGCCCGTACCGGCGCAGGTCATGGACACACAGGAAGGAGGGTGAAGAAATTGATTTACTGGAATCAATCCTTCATCACTTTCATCAACGAAGAGGATAAAACGAAATAATGAGTACCGGCATAGATAACCCTCCTGAGCAAGCAGAGAAACATTTTGAAGAGGTCGAGACCGTCACCATACGCTTTGCCGGGGACTCCGGCGACGGCATGCAGTTGACGGGGACGCAGTTTACGAACACTTCGGCTGTCGTGGGCAACGACATTTCCACGCTGCCGGATTTTCCGGCCGAGATTCGCGCCCCTGCCGGAAGCCTCCCGGGCGTCTCCGGCTTTCAGTTGAACTTTTCCAGCCAGGACATAAGGACGCCCGGCGACGAGCCGAACGTGCTCGTGGCGATGAACCCGGCCGCGCTGAAGGTGAACCTTTCCGATTTGGAAGACGGCGGAACGCTGATCATCAACACGGACGAGTTTACGAAAGACAATCTGGACAAGGCGGCTTATAAATCGAACCCGCTCGAAGACGGCACGCTTGCGGGCTACCGCGTCCACAAGCTTCCGATTACGACGCTCAACATGAACGCGCTGAAGGAGCAGGTGAAGCTTTCGCGCAAGGAGATGGATCGCTGTAAGAACTTCTTCGCGCTCGGCGTGCTCTACTGGCTCTACGACCGACCTATGGAGCCTACGCTCAACTGGATTAGCGCCAAGTTCTCGAAGAACCCCGAGGTTCAGAAGGCCAACGAGATTGCGCTCAGAACGGGCTACAACTTCGCGGACACCACGGAAGTCTTCACCACGCATTACACCGTCCGCAAGGCGCAGATTACGCCTGGCAAGTACCGTAAGATTACCGGCAACGAGGCGACGGCCATAGGCTTCGTCGCGGCCTCCCAGCTTTCGGGCCGCCCGCTCTTTTACGGCTCTTACCCGATTACGCCCGCCTCGGACATTCTGCACGAGCTTGCGCGACACAAGAATTTCGGCGTCAAGACGTTTCAGGCCGAAGACGAGATAGCGGCTGTCTGCGCCGCCATCGGCGCAAGCTTCACGGGCCACATAGGGCTGACCGGCACATCCGGGCCGGGAGTCGCGCTCAAGCAGGAGGCCATAGGGCTGGCGGTGATGACGGAGCTGCCGCTCGTGATAGTCAACGTTCAGCGCGGCGGGCCTTCAACCGGGCTGCCGACGAAGACCGAACAGGCAGACCTCTTCCAGGCGGTCTGGGGACGAAACGGCGAGTGCCCCGCGATCGTCCTCGCGCCCTCGACGCCGGCAGACTGTTTCCACATGGCCCTCGAAGCCGTGCGGCTCGCCTTCAAATACATGACGCCGGTCTTTTATCTATCGGACGGCTATCTGGCGAACGGCGCGGAGCCCTGGAAGATTCCGGCCATTGAGGAGCTGCCGAAGATTGAGATTCAGTTTACGACCGACCCCGAAGGCTTCATGCCATACGCGCGTGACGAAGAGACGCTTGCGCGCCCCTACGCGATTCCCGGCACGCCCGGGCTCGAGCACCGCATAGGCGGCATAGAGAAGCAGCACCTGACGGGCAACGTCAACTACGACCCTGAGAACCATCACTTCATGGTCAAGCTCAGGCAGGAGAAGATTGACCGTGCGGCGAACGACATCCCGCCCGTAGAAATCTTCGGCGAAAAGACGGGCAAGATTCTACTGCTCGGCTGGGGCTCGACCTACGGCTCCATCACTTCGGCGGTGGAAAAGCTGCAACGCGAAGGCAAGTCGGTCTCAAGCGCGCACCTTCGCCACCTGAACCCTTTCCCGAAGAATCTGGGCGAAGTGCTGAGCGGCTTCGAGACGGTCATCATCCCCGAGATGAACCTGGGCCAGCTCTGCACCATGATTCGTGCCAGGTATCTGGTGGACGCGATCCCCTTCTCGAAGGTCAAGGGCCGTCCCTTCCAGATACGCGAAATCATTCGCAAGGTGGAAGAGTATTTGTAAGTTTGGGCAGAGCGCGTATGCATTGCAGCAACATTTCAGTTAAGAGAGCGGGACGGCGAGCGATGGCGGTCGCCATTTGCGGCTGTGCATTATTGCTCACGGCTTATGCTCAGACGGGGACCCGGGAAGATAAGCAGGACGAAGCCGCTTTAGAGTTAAAGCTCACCGCCTACGAAACGAGCGTTTGCCCTGACTCTTCGCTCACCCTTTCGCTGGAGATAACTAATAGAGGTCGAAGGCAGGTCAGGTTCCTGGGGTCGAACCTGTGGAGAGCGTTCTCGTACTCTGAGGTTGGCCGCCCCAGGGCACAGGTGCTGGCTGGCTGCGGCGGTGGAGACCCGGCCGAGAAATGGATAGTGCTGGAGCCGGGCGATAAATACTTCGGCACGCTTATTCACAGGCTTGATACAAACTCATTCTTTAAAGACGCGGGGCGCTACAAAATCTCTACCACCCTGAACTACCGTGTTGGTGACTGGGATAGCGAGACGGTTCGTTCCAGCGAGGCGGAATTTGAGATTCAGGACTGTGCGGCTAAATAGATTAAAGGAATAATGATGGAAACCAAAAGCAATGGCACAAACGGTAACGGGCACAAGGACAACGCGGAGGCTGCCGAGTCAGGCGAGCCTTACGCAGGGTCTATGGCTGCGGGCGAAGAGGCCCCGCCTGCCGTGAAATTAACGAGGCAGGATTTCATCTCGGGCCAGGAGGTCAGGTGGTGTCCGGGCTGCGGCGACTACGCCATCCTGAATAACGTGCAGAAGGTGATGCCGGAACTGGGCATCCCGCGAGAGAAGATGGTCTTCGTCTCCGGCATAGGATGCTCAAGCCGTTTTCCCTACTACATGAACACCTACGGCTTTCACTCTATACACGGACGCGCGCCCGCGGTCGCCACCGGCATCAAGAGCGCCAACCCGGACTTGAGCGTGTGGGTGGTGACAGGCGACGGCGACGCGCTGTCAATCGGCGGCAACCACTTCATGCACGCCATACGCCGTAACCTGGATCTGAACATCATACTCTTTAACAACCGCATATACGGCTTGACGAAGGGGCAGTACAGTCCGACTTCTGAACTCGGCAAGAAGACCAAGTCAACGCCTATGGGCGTGATCGATTACCCGCTCAATCCTTTGTCCGTGGCTATCGCTTCGGAGGCCACGCTCGTTGCGCGCTCGATCGACATAGACGTAAAGCACCTGGGCGCGATGGTGGACGCGGCGGCAAAGCACAAGGGCGTTTCGTTCCTTGAGGTCTATCAGAACTGCAACATCTTCAACGACCATGCGTTCGAGGGATTCACGGACCGCAGCGTGCGGCAAGACCGTGTGCTCTATCTTGAGCACGGCAAGCCTATGGTCTTCGGCAAGGAGCGAAACAAGGGCATTCGCATGAACGGCGCGCACCCCGAGGTAGTAACACTGGGCGAGAACGGTATTACGGAGAACGACCTGCTCGTTCACGACATACACCTGACGGACCCGTCTGTCGCCTTCATGCTGGCTCGCATGGAGTACCGGGAGGGCTCGGATTTTCCGCAGCCCGTGGGCATCTTCCGCGCCGTTGAGCGAGCCACCTACGAAGACATGATGACCGACCAGATTGAGGCCGCCATCGGCAAGCAGGGCATGGGAAGCCTTGAGAAGCTGATTAATAGCGGTGACACCTGGACGGTGGAATAAAATAAGAGCGGGACTCGGGACTCAAGAAAAAAAGGACGGGGCATTTCTTCTTCTTCCGAGTTCTCGATTCTGAATGGAGTGAAGCGACGACATGATTTGTCCTGATTGCGGGCACGATAACATAGAGGGGATGGATCGTTGTGAGAATTGCATGAAGCCCCTGCGCGACCTTGACGTGCCGAGGCCGGATGCTACGCGCGGGCTGGTGCGCTCAGTGATGGAAGACGATTTGAGGGGGCTTCTGGAAGACGCGCCCGCCTTGTATGTCAGCTCTGACACGCCCGCCAGGGAGGTCATAGGACGCATGAAGGAGGGGGCAGCCAGCTGCGCGCTGGTGGTTGACGATGACAAGCTGTCGGGCATCTTCACGGAGCACGACGTGCTTCGCAAGCTGGCAGGGGGCGAAGATGAAGCGCTTGAAGCTCCGATTAGCGAGCTGATGACCCTTCACCCGGACGTGCTCAAGGAGACGGATTCGGTCGCCTCGGCGCTCAACAAGATGGCCGTCGGGCGCTACCGCAACGTGCCCGTCCAAGTCTCGGACGGGAGCTACAGGTTGATGTCCATACGCCACGTCCTCAAATACATCTCGCAGGAAGACTGGTAAGACCACGGCTGAATAGTAAATAGTAAATGGTGAATAGACGAACAAGGGTTTTTCTATTCACCATTTACTATTTACCTTTTTTAGACTTCTGCCTTGCCTTGAAGGCTCTTTCGTCGCCGCTTTCGCCGAGCTTGGTGTTCGTAGGCATGGCCGCCGGGAGAGAGGGCTGGTTGCTGCGTGGTTTGGCCGCGTCCGTCCCCACCTGTTGAGATGACTCGTCGCCGAACATCTTGGTAGCGGCTTTGCGGCGTCCGCGCAAAGCCGGAGTGTTCTTCATCTCTTCTCGGTTCTGGTCAGGGTTTCCGACAAAGCCCGTCTGCTGGCCTCTGGGCTTCTGCTTGCCGCCCACCTTTCGCTGCTCTTTTTTACTGCTCATCCTTAATCTCCCTTTACTGATCTCAAACACCCTTTACTCTTAAAGGCTCCGACTCTTTGGCGCGGG
>DASVVZ010000476.1:0-3358 GCA_036389875.1 Pyrinomonadaceae bacterium | reverse complement strand
GGCGGCGCAAATCGCTTTTCGCGGAACTCGTTGAACATAATCTCCGCTATGTAGTAGGTCGTGTCCAGCCCCACGAAGTCGCCCAGAGTGAACGGCCCCATCGGATAGCCGCAGCCAAGCTTCATGGCGTTATCAATGTCTACGATTGAGCCCACGCCCTCTTCGAGCGCGCGCACCGCGTCCAGCATGTAGGGCACGAGCAGCCTGTTGACGATGAAGCCCGTCTTGTCGCTCGTGCGCACGGGCACCTTGCCGAGTTGTCGCCCGAACTCTACGGCGCGCTCGTAGGCGGCTTCGTCCGTCAGGATGGTTCTGACGACTTCCACGAGCTTCATGAGCGGGACGGGGTTGAAGAAGTGCATCCCTATGAAGCGTCGCTGCCTGTCGGCCGAGGTTGCCGTCATCATCTCTGTGATTGAAAGCGAGGAAGTGTTGGAGGCAAGAATCGTCTCGGGCTTGCACAATTCGTCCAGTTGCCTGTAGGTGTCGCGCTTGATCTCCAGATTCTCGATTATAGCTTCGATGATGATGTCGCAGTCGGAGAGGTCTTCCAGACGGGTCGTCCCCGTCATACGCCCGCGAATCTCCTTCTGTTGCTCGGCCGTTATGGTCCCCTTCTCCGCGAACCGTGCGAGCGATTTATCTATGCCGCCGAAGCCCCTGTCGCAAAGTTCTTCCGAGACTTCGCGCACCACTACGTCGAAACCTGCTGTGGCGGCCGTCTGCGCTATGCCGGAACCCATCAGGCCGCAGCCGAGCACGCCCACTTTCTTGATATCCATCTCTACACTCTTCTCCTAATCTTTAGTTGTGCGATTGTTATTAGAGCCGTTTTGTTGAGGGGGACTGTCCGTCTCTGCCTGGCCCTCGTCAATCTTGAGTCCGTACTTCTTCTGATTATCTCTGGCCCAGCCGATGTGATTATTCTGCCAGGTCTTGAAATCGTTCTTGAGCTTTTCGCGCTCGGCCGTCAAAGCAGCATCGCCGGGCTTGCCTCCGGTCGCCTGCAATTTTCTCAAGCGCTCCAGCAGCGAAATAAGCTCCACGCGAAGCGAATTAGCCGCCTCATCGGGCGACGACACATCCTTAAGCTGTTCGATGGCCTTGTCTGCGCCATTCAGGTCGCCGCTATTAAAAGCGTTTATGAAAACAGTCTCGCCTTCGTTAGTGGCGTTGAGATAGGCGCTGATGTCGGTCCCGTTTTCCTGCTCGGCGGAAGCCGCGTTGCTCTCTTTATCAAGAGGGAAGCCTTTTGGAAAGTGTAGCGCCACCATCAGAAAGCTTACGGCCACGAGCACGAGCGCCATCAGTTGCAGCACGTGCCAGAGGACGGCGACGCTGGCGCGCTCGCCCGGTCGTTTGTAGCTGACAAAGAGCGCGACGAGCGCGCCGGAAAAGAACCCGCCGAGGTGCGCCGCGTTGTCTATGAAACCGCGCCCCAGATAGCCTATGAAGAGGTTCATCATAATCATAGGCAGCAGCCCTGTGCCGAAGGCGCGCTTGAAGCCTTCCGGCAGCTCGCGCCGGAACTTTATGCCAAAGACAAAGAGCACTCCGACCATCCCGAAGAGCGCGCCCGAAGCCCCTGCCGACGGGTTGTCCATGGTCTTGAAGAGGAACCTGCCGACGGAGTTGACGTGCATCTGCGGTTGCACCGTCAGGTAGCTGGCGACCACTCCGCATACGCCTGTCAGCACCCAGAAGAAGACGAACTTCGCAGAGCCGTAGAGCTTCTCCACGTAGGGCCCTACGACCCAGAGGCTCCACATGTTGACCAGAATGTGCGGCAGGTTGACGTGAATAAAGACGGGCGTGACGAAGCGCCACCACTGGCCCGCGTGGATTAAATAGTTGCGCTTGGCCCCGTAGCCATCAAGCACCGTGTTGGGGAAAGCCCACAGGGCGCTCCCCTGCATCCCGCTTGAGCCCCACATGAGCAGGAAGACGAAGAGGTTGGCTACGAGAAAGAGAATCGTAAAATTGTAGGGGCGTGTGAGCACCGCGCGGGCAAAGCGCATGGCTTCGCGGTCGTAAACGGGTCGGTGCATTTCCACGTTAGCGGCTGTCCCCGCCAGGGGCACGCCGCACTGCGGGCAAACGGTCTCGCCTGCGCCGACGATAGCGCCGCAGTTGCGACACATGCTCGGTCGCTCCATGTATGAACTCGTACGCTGGTCTGACAAAATCTTCTTTCAAATCCCCGGCGCTGGCATAAAGAGAAGAGAGCGGCTCCGCTGTAGATGCCGGGCGCAAACGGTCGCGCTGGGCACGCTCCTTTTACCGAAATCCATTGAACAAACCGGGAAGTTTCGCTCTTTTGTGATTCTACGCAGAAGAAAGATAAAAGTAAAAAGGCGGAAGGTGAAAGTGTGTAATCAGAGGCGGGCCTCTCTTTCTTCACCTCTCCTTTGCCCTTTTCTTTCTGACCGAAGGGGCATGATGGCTTTTCTGTCAAATAGACTCTCGGCGTACGGGCGCAGCCACTTCACTTCCAATAAACTCAACCATTTAGCACTGCGCCGACTGCTGGCACGCGTCTTGTTAAGTTATCAGCGCCGTTTACCCGACCAATGATTTTGGCGGCACAAATTTGGTTTCCAGAAACCCTCTTTTGGGAGTATCGCTTTAATGTCCAGAAAATTCCCCTTAATCACTCTTTTAATCCTGTCTCTCTTGTCCCCGCTGGCAGGAACATGGACGCCCGGGGCCAAAGCTCAGGGCGGAGGCCGCGCCCGTCGCGGTCCCGTAGGTAAGATGACGGACGCGCTCAGGCTGCGCGCCCGGCAGTCGCGGCCCGGCGCGAATGAACGAGCGCGCGTCATCCTTAACATTCAAAGCGGCGCTGACGCCGTGCGCGCCAGAGCGGTGCTTGAGAATGCCGGCGCGAACATAAAGGGCCAGATGGATGAGCTCGGGATGATGGTGGCCGACGTGCCCGTAGAGAAATTGTCCGAGCTTGAAGCGCGCGACGAAATCTCGTGGATGTCGCAGGATCAGCCCGTGCGCTCGCTCGGAACGAACAACAGCAGCCATCTGGAAATCTCCACAGGAGCGAGCCGCGTGCTGCCCATAGACAACGAGGCTCTGGCTACCGGCGGCGGCGGTAACAAGATTGGCGTAGCGATACTGGATAGCGGCATCAGCCCGCCGGACACAGCGGAGTTCGCCGGCTACGAGTGGAAACAATCAGGCGGCACTCTCGGCACGGGCCTCTTCTCTCAAACCTATCTCTCCACCTATAACCGCATCAGGAAGAGCGTCAATTTCACGGGCGAGTCCGAGACGCGCGATGCCTACGGCCACGGCACGCACACCGCCGGAGTCGTAGCCGGAACGGGCCAGTCGAGCGAAGATTACG
>DASVVZ010000475.1:0-12153 GCA_036389875.1 Pyrinomonadaceae bacterium | reverse complement strand
CGCGCTTTTCTGTTTGAGACTTTCAGCGAAATCTTCACAGCCGGGACGTAAAGAGACGCAAAAAGTAGCGCAGACAAGAGATTGGACACTCTCTCTCTCTGCGCGCTCCCTCCATGCCTGCGGTGGGTTGAATCCTGTTGCTTATTACTCAGAGCCGCTTCTGAAGACTAGACCGCGCGTGGCTTTTCTGAGAAACTACCTCTTCACCCTAAAAGCCAGTTTATTCTCATCTTCATCTATAGGAGAAAACTGATGACTGAGAGACGCTTTTTGCGCACGCTGTCGCTGCTGCTTCTGGCCTTAACTATCATCTCTTCACAATCGGGCGCAACGCTTCTGGCGCAGGTCGCCGGGATTAAAAGGACGCCGCCCAAGACCCGCACCGAGCCCGTCAAGGATACTATCTTCGGAACGACTGTAGTCGATCCCTATCGCTGGCTGGAAGACCAGAACAGCCCTGAGACGCGCGCATGGATTGACGAGCAGAACCGCTACACGGACGCCATACTTGAAGCCCTGCCGGGACGCGACCGCATCAGCCGCCGCCTGTCCGAGCTTCTCAAGATAGACACCATCGGCGTCCCCTTCGAGCGTGGCGGGCGCTACTTCTTCTCCAGGCGCTCCGCGGCGCAGAACCAGCCCGTCATCTACATGCGAGAGAAGGGCCGTGACGTGGTGCTGATCGACCCGAACACGTGGACGAGGGATCAGACCTCTTCGGCGCAGCTTCTGGACGTGTCGCAGGACGGCAAACTCATCATGTACGGGATACGCGAGGGCGGCGCGGACGAAATCACGGGCGTCATTCTGGACATTGATTCGCGCAAAGAACTGTCGGACCGCTTCCCCAAGGCGCGCTACTTCGGCACGACGCTCACGCCCGACAAGAAGGGCCTTTACTACGCCAGGTATCAGAACGGCGTGGGCTCGCGCGTGATGTATCACGAGATGGGAACGGATATCTCAAAGGACACGGAGATTTTCGGCAAGGAATACGGCCCGACGCAGATTATCTCGCCGGACGTTTCGCGCGACGGCAAGTGGCTGAGCATCTTCGTCAGCCACGGCTCTGCGGCCAGGAAGATTGAGGTCTACGTCAAAGACCTGGAAAAAAACGGGCCGATCACGCCAATCGTCAACGACCTGGACGCGACATTTTCCGGCACGATTGAGAACGGTCACCTCTACATGCTGACCAACTGGCAGGCCCCCAATCGCCGCATCGTCGACGTTGACCTTCAGAATCCCGCGCGCGACAAGTGGCGCACGATAGTTCCGGAGACGAGCTTCGTTATCAACGGCATGCGGCTCGCCGGCGGCAAGATTTTCGTCAGCTACCTTGAGAATGTTTCTTCGAAGGTGAAGGTGTTTGATCCTTCGGGCAAGTACGTGCGCGACGTGCCGCTCCCGCCCATGGGAAGCGGCGGCTCCATGGTGGGCGAGTGGGACAAAGACGAGGCCTTCTACGGCTTCAGCTCTTATAAACAGCCCTACACCATCTATCGCTACCAGATTTCGACCGGCAAGCAGGAGGAGTGGGCGCGCATCAACGTCCCCGTCAACACGGACCAGATAGAGGTCAAGCAGGTCTGGTACGAATCGAAGGACGGGACGAAAGTGCCCATGTACATAGCCTACAAGAAGGGCATGAAACTGGACGGCACGAACCCGACTTACATGACTGCCTACGGAGGCTTCAACAGTTCTATGACGCCCGGGTTCTCTACCTTCGCGGCCTACTGGATTGAGCAGGGCGGAGTCTACGCCGTGCCGAACCTGCGCGGCGGCGGAGAGTTCGGCGAAAAGTGGCACGAGGCGGGGATGCTCGAAAGGAAGCAGAACGTCTTCGACGACTTCATAGGCGCGGCCGAATGGCTCATCAAGAACCGCTACACCAGCACGCAGAAGCTTGCCATCGCCGGAGGCTCAAACGGCGGCCTTCTCGTCGGCGCGGCCGTGACCCAGCGCCCGGAGCTTTTCCGGGCTGTCGTCTGCTCGTATCCGTTGCTGGACATGATTCGTTACGACAAGTTTCTGGTGGCCAAGTTCTGGGTCCCCGAGTACGGGTCGGCGGAGAAGGAAGACCAGTTCAAGTATCTTCTGGCCTACTCGCCATATCAGAACGTGAAGCAGGGCGCGAAATACCCGGCCGTGCTCTTCATCACGGGCGACGCCGACACACGCGTAGCGCCTCTGCACGCCCGCAAGATGGCCGCGCTCATGCAGGCCATGACAGGCTCGGACAATCCCATACTGCTGCACTATGACACCAAGGCGGGCCATTCGGGCGGCACACCCGTCAGCAAACAGATAGAAGACATGACGGACACGCTCTCGTTCCTGTTCTGGCAGCTCGGCATGAAGGCAGGCTGAGAAAGGAATCATCCACTAAATCACACTAAGAGGCACGAAAAGGCTTCAAGCATCCGATTCGTGCTGATTAGTGTGATTTAGTGATTAGAACTCTTTTACTACTCTCGTCTAAAACCAGAAGATGATTAATAAACAATCCGTCTCCCCCGGCGCGCTCGCGCTCATACTGATTCTTTCGCTTACATCTTTCGCTCCCGTTTTCGGGCAAGCTACAGCGCGGCCCGCGCTTCCGTCCCTGCGCGAGCAGGCCGCCATACAGCAGCAGTGGCTGAAGGCCAGGCTTGAACGCGTGCTGCCCGCGCTGATGCGCAAGCACAAGATTCAGATGTGGCTGGTCATCTGCCGCGAGTATAACGAAGACCCGGTCTTCTTCTCGCTCGTCTCGCCGACGGTGTTTGCTGCGCGCCGGCGCACCATCTACGTCTTTTATGACAGGGGCGAAGAGAAGGGCATAGAGCGGCTTGCAATCGGCGGCGGCTCAAACGGCGGCCTCTACACCGTTTATAGAGACACGGAGGTTGAGAACCGCGAGATTTACGGAGAAGGCCAGTGGGCGCTCCTGAAAAAGCTCATCGCGGAGCGCAATCCTTCCAACATAGCCGTCAACATCTCCTCCACTCACGCCTTCAGCGACGGCCTCTCTGCGGGCGAGCGTGAAAAACTCGAAGCCGCTCTCGGGCCGGAATTCTTAAAGCGCATTGTGCGCGCGGAGAATCTGCCGCTCGAATATATAGCCGTTCGTTTGCCTGAGATGCTGCCTACCTACAGGCAGATGACGGAGGTCGTGCATTCCTTGATTGCGCGCGCCTTCTCGAACGAAGTCATCACGCCGGGAAAGACCACGAATCAGGACGTGGTCTGGTGGCTCAGACAGCAGGTAAATGACATGGGGCTCGGCACCTGGTTTCAGCCTTCAGTCAGAGTTCAGCGCGCGAATCGCTCGGGCGTCAACCTGCTTTCCGAAAACGAGGCCGTAGTGATAGAGCGAGGCGACGTGCTTCACGTTGACTTCGGCATTACCATGATGCGGCTCAACACCGACACGCAGCACATGGGATACGTCCTGCGCGAAGGCGAAAAGGATGTGCCCGCCGGGCTCAAGCGCGCTCTGGCAAACGCCAATCGTCTTCAGGATTTGCTGATGGAAAGAATCCGTGCGGGCAAGACCGGCAACGAGATTCTGGCAGACACGCTCTCCGCCATGCGCGCCGAAGGAATAAACGGCTCCATCTACACGCACCCCGTGGGGGAGCACGGCCACGGCGCGGGCCCCCTGATAGGTCTCTGGGATCGACAGCAGGGCGTCCCGGGTCGCGGCGACGTGCCGGTCATCCCCGGAACCTGGTTCTCCATAGAGCTTTCCGCCACCACGCCCGTCCCCGAATGGAACGGGCAGGGCTTATGGGTGGGACAGGAAGAAGACGCCGCGATTGACGAACAAGGTCGTATCAACTGGGTGCTCAAGCGACAGACGGAATATCACTTGGTGAAGTGACACTCGGTACATGTTAGAGGCACGGCAAATGGCATCGGTCTTGCGTTGCGAAACAAAGCGTGTGGATAAGTTGAATTTCAGGGGCTAATCATCAGAGAATCATCAATAGCTCTGAAGTTATGCTTTCCCAAAGCCTAATACTCTTTGTTCTTGATTACTAACAAAAAGTATTTCATCGAAGATGAATAAAAACTTATCCTGCAGCTGGTCGCCAATCATTGTGGGTATCTTGGTAGGGTCAGTCACCTGCACGAATTTCAACTCCTGAACTTTGTCTAAGTCACCAATCTTGACGTACACGCCCTGATTGAATTTAGTTTGACCGCTCACAGGATTCTCTATAGATGCTCCCTGTAGATGAACAAGCTTGGCCGGAGTTAAATTCTGAAAGGCCTGACACTGATCTCGTAGTTGTGCCAGTGATAGATTTCCCGGATGAAATTTGGGTTCCATATTATCTCCTTCAATTGGATTAGCTGCTGCTGTGCTTGACGAAAATTTCTCTGTAAGGACTAATCAGTTCAGTCTTCTTCAACGAGTTAATAGCGAATAGAATTCGACTGACGATTCGCAGAATGTCTTGACCCGCTACCTCGTTGATTTTGTTAGTATCCCCGGACTCCAGTTTCTCCATCAGAGCCTTGAGTGCCGAGTCTTTCTTTACTTCCTCTATTACGGGTTTAAAGTCATCCTTTCTAGCTCCTGTGGCTACTTCGAGGTAGATATTTCTTAACTCGACTGTTGCCTTATTCTGAAGCGCAGTGTCAGTACCTCTGAAAATATCTATGTACTTGTTCCTCAAGCTACCGATGGTATTAGCATCTGTCGCAGCATCCGGTGGGATACTAAAAATTTGACTTTCGTCTATCCCTTTAAGCTGAAGGACTCGTTTCTCAGACTGCTGAGTCTGAACGGCAGTATCCTTTGATAGCTCGGTGAAGGCCCGCACCAAAGTGCCCGCGTTATAGTACTCAACAATGTCGCCGAGCGCCGCGCCTATAGGATATGTGCTTATCTCTTCTCTTTCTCTGGAGAGGATGACGGCTCGCACTCTCGCCCGGTTGCCGTCCATCTTGCTTATTAAGATGGGCGTAGTTTGCTCTTTGAAAAAATTAAGGTCAGCGGACCTGCGCCCGCCCCGGAAAGCGGTTAGCGCGACGCCTAAAATCTGTAGCGAGCGCTCGCCATTTGTAATGCCAACCGCAGCAGAAGTGCCCAGGTCAATCAAATCGGCCACAAAATTGCTCCTATCGCGCCCGGCCTGCAAGCTGGTGATGTACTCCATGTACGCATCATCGATATAGGGTAAGGTAAGCTCTATAACCTCGTTCCTTATCGTCTTAGCTGTCGCCGTGTCATTCCTGGCCAGAGCGTTTAGGTAATCCGTCTGCCTGGCCTTTAAATATGCATTGACTTTATTAACGAAGGTATTTTGATCATTGAAATCCACCGACGGCTTATACTTCGGGCAGCCCGTGGCGAAGCAGGCGACGAGGGATAGCAGAAGAGAGAGGCGTATCTTTCTCATTGTTTTTTTTCTCTTTAATGGGTGAAAGGCTCTGGGAACCGGGCTGAACGAAAAATGCGTGGAAGTGTCCGGTGCCGGGCCGTTAGGGTTTAATGTCAGAGCTTCGATGCGGTTTTTGAGGCTCGCGCTAAGGGACTGCGGCGAACAAGAGGCCATGAAGAACCGGCGCTTAATACCTCTTTACGGAATAAATTTGCAGCACTGTTTCCCGGCTCATATTTTGATATGGCCTCACCCGGCGAGCCATCTTCGAACGCTCCTATACTGTTATGTCGAGTTAAGGGAAATTGTTTCGGGGGAATTATGAAAAAAGTTTTATTGGGCCATTCGCAGGACGATTGGCCGGCGCTTGTGCGTCCCATCGGGGGGCCCGAATGGACAGGCGGACTGCTGCTCAGGTTTAATAAGGCTGGCGGGTAAAGGCTCTTGTTCGACTCATATATTAATAAGCAGAGGCGGAAGCTGTCCGCCGGCAGAATCTTGTTAACTATCTCCCTTGTCATAATCGTCGGGATGATTCTCTTCTACTTCGGCGCGCGCAGGTTCGAGCGCGCAGTCGTCTTTCACCCGGAGAGCTACGGTGAAGGCGCTCGGTGGAAGGTGCCGCGAGGCGGCGAGGATGTCTGGTTCAGGGGGGCCGGCGGCGAGCGCATGCACGGCTGGTACGTGCGCGGGCAGGGAACCGGGCCGAAAAGCCTTGCGACCGTCATATACTTTCACGGCAATGGAGGGAACGTGAGCGCCGTAGGATGGTTGGGCGAAGCTCTCTCCGAGCGCGGCTTCGACGTGCTGCTCTTCGACTATCGCGGTTACGGGCGGAGCGAGGGGAGCGTCCGAGACGAGCGCTCCATATACGAGGATGCAGAGGCCGCTTACGATTACATAGTGCGCGAGAGGAACGTGCGGCCTGAGCAGGTGGTGCTCTACGGACAATCGCTCGGCACTACGGCGGCCGCCGACCTTGCGGCGCGCAGGCCATGCGGCGCTGTCATACTGGAATCGGGCTTGAGTTCCGCCAGCGACATGGCCTCGCTGATTCTGCCCTGGGTTCCCGTCTGGGTTCACAGGTACGGGCAGAACCACTTTGAATCCGCCAAAAAGCTTGAAAGGGTGAACGCGCCCGTTTTCGTGGCGCACGGCGGGCGCGACACGACCATCCCCGTCGAGCAGGGCTACAAGCTCTACAACGCCGCGCGGGAGCCGAAGCAACTGGTTATTATTCAGGAAGCGGGGCACAACGACCTGATTGCGAGGGGCGGCCCCGAATACCTGGACGCGCTGGCCGGTTTTATTAAAAGCCATGTAAAAGTCGGATAGAGGTTCATTTATTCGTAGATTCTTCCGAATAAATGAACCTCTATCCGACTTTTGCACTTTTTGAAACCAAATGCACCCCTGGACGTAATTAGCTATGAAGGCGGAAAAAAGCTGAGCTGTCTACGGGTTTTAAGGGCTGATTTCTGCTTTCCATTCATTTTGGCTTTTCCGGCTGCCATGAGGGGTAAGCCTGAAGGGCCGGCGCAATCAGGGCGGGGTTCCTTTTCCAATTTCCCGCCCGTTTCGGACTCTCAGTTCATAATTCAACAGAAGGAGAAAGCGATGCGAAGGGCGAAGTTTCTCTTGGCCTATCTTCTCCTCCTCAGCGTGTTTGTGCCCGCGACCCTGGCACAGAATGCGACCGCGGGAGGGGCGACTTTAGCAAGCCAAACGGCCAAACCTATTTCCATTCCCTTTAAGGAATTCAAATTAAAGAACGGGTTACGGGTGATTCTCTCCGAAGACCACTCGGCCCCGACCTATTCAATCAGCGTGACCTACAACGTCGGCTCTAGAGATGAAAAGCCGGGCCGTACGGGATTTGCGCACCTCTTCGAGCACATGATGTTCCAGGGCTCGGAGAACGTGGGCAAGGGCGAGCATTTCATCCTGGTGCTCAATAACGGCGGCAACATGAACGGCACGACCAACGCCGACCGCACCAACTATTTCCAGAGCATGCCCATTAACCAGCTAGACCTGGGGCTCTTTTTGGAAGCAGACCGCATGAAGTCGCTGGCCATCACGCAGGCGAATCTGGATAACCAGCGCAACGCCGTGCAGGAGGAGCGAAGGCTGGGCGTCGACAACCAGCCGTACGGCAGAACCTTCGAGACCCTTTTCGAGACGGCCTACGATAATTTCGCCTACAAGCATTCGACCATAGGCTCCATGGCCGACTTGAACGCCGCGACCGTTCAGGATGTGTCCGAGTTCTTCAAGATGTACTACGCGCCCAATAACGCTACGCTCGTGCTCGTCGGCGATTTCAAGACGGACGATGCGCTCGCAAAGATTAAGAAGTATTTCGAGAGCCTGCCGTCTCAGCCTGCGCCGCCTGCCGTGGACGCTACCGAGCCGGCGCAGACCGCCGAGCGTCGTAAAAGCCTTGAGGACACTTTCGCTCGGGCTACGCGCCTGGACATCGTTTACAAGATTCCGCAATCGAACACGCCCGACTGGTACGCGCTCTCAGTGCTGGGCCAGATACTGGGCAGCGGCCAGTCGTCCCGCCTCTACCAGCAGCTGGTCAAGGAGAAACAGATGGTCGTGCAGGTCTTCGCCGGCGCTCAGGAGCGTCGCGGACCGTCGCTCGGCTCTGTCGTGGCCATCCTGCCGCCCACTCCTAATGCCGACCCGACCGCCGTTGAAAAGGCCATCTACGCGGAGATTGAGCGATTGAAGACGGAGCCCGTGGCCGACTGGGAGCTTGAGAAGGTGCGTATGCAGCTTCGTCGCCAGCGCGCGCAACAGCTTCGCAGCACGCTCACCCGCTCCATACTGCTCGGGCAGTACGCCGTCTATTACGACGACCCCGGCCTCATCAACCAGCTGGATGCGAAGTACGCAGCCGTCACCAAGGAAGACATCATGCGTGTGGCTAAGAAGTACTTAATAGATACTAACCGAACGGTTATCACAACCGTTCCTGTCAAGAAACCCGGCCCTTCAGCAGGTAATAGACCGGCTGAATAGAAAGGCCGCGAAGGAGAGACTACTATGAGAAAGATTAGATACGTGATGCGGTCACTTCTGGCGGCCAGCTTACTGCTCTCTGTGCTGACTTCCGCTTTCGCTCAGGCGGTGGTGGTGCAGCAATCCGGACAGCAGGGCGACACGAAGGGCCAGAACCTGAGCAAGATTGAGCGCAAGAGCCGCGCGCCCGTCGCCAAGGATGTGCTCAGAGTTAAGCTGCCTCGCCCGATAGAGGCGAAGCTGGATAACGGCCTGACGGTCTTGATACTGGAAGATAGTCGCTTCCCGACCGTCAACGTTCAGTTTGCCATCAACGGTGCGGGAGCGCTCTACGAGCCTGCTAACATGCCCGGCCTCGCCAGCGCGACCGCGCAGATGCTGCGCGAAGGCACCAAGACTCGCTCAAGCAAGCAGCTTGCCGAAGAGGTGGACAGGCTCGGCGCAACTCTTGGCGCTGGCTCCGGCTTCGGCTCTATTCAAACCAACGTCACGGCTTCGGGATTGTCGGACAATTTTGACCAGTGGTTCTCGCTCGCCGCGGACATACTGATGAATCCTACGTTCCCGGCCGAAGAGCTGGCGAAGTTCAAGGCGCGTCTTAAAGCACAGCTCAGACAGCAGCGCTCAAGCCCTGACTTTCTGGCCAACGAGCAGTTCGCTCGCGCCGTCTACGGCAATCACCCCGCGGCTAACGTGGCGGCTACGACGGAATCTATCGACGCACTGACGCCCGAAACACTCGCCAACTGGGTCAAGGCGCGCTACGCTCCGCAGAACACCATCCTGGGGATAGCCGGCGACGTTAAAGCGTCGGAGCTTATACCCAAACTCAAGCAGGCGCTCGCGGGCTGGCAGAAGACGGATGCCTCTGAAGTGCTGCCGCAGAATCCTGCGCCCGCAGCGCAGAAGAAAATCATCGTCGTCAACCGCCCGGACTCCGTGCAGACGACTATGGCCATGGGCAACATAGCCATCGACCGCCGCAGCCCGGATTATCCGGCGATGGTGGTGATGGACAACATCATAGGCGGAGGCGGTTCGGCGCGCCTCTTCATAAAGCTGCGTGAAGAGCAGGGCCTGACCTACGGGGCCTATAGCTTCTTCACGGCAGTCAAATATCCCGGCCCGTGGCGCGCAGGCGGCGACTTCCGCACAGACGTTACGGAGCAGGCCATGACGGGATTCCTCAACGAGATAAATCGCATACGCGACGAGAAGGTTCCCGCAGACGAACTGGAAGAGAACAAGCGCTCCGTGGTGGCGAGCTTTGCGCTCTCCCTGGAGCAGCCGACGCAGCTTCTGAGCTATGAGATAACGCGCAGGATTTACGGCTTTCCCGAGGATTACTGGGAGACCTACCCGGCGCGCATCATGGCAGTCACAGCCGACGACGTGCAGCGCGTCGCTCGCAAGTACATCAACCCCGAGTCGCTTCAGATAGTAGCCGTAGGCGACGCCAGCAAGATAAGGACGGTGCTCGAAAAATTCGGCACAGTCACGGTCTACGACGCCGAAGGAAAGCCCGAAGCGGCGAAGCCGGCGGCCACTACAAACACGCCAACGCGTCCCGGCCAGTAAGTCTCGCGCCGGAGCTAAAGCGGTTGAAGAACGAAAGGGGCTCTCTCAGGAAATTTCCTGAGAGAGCCCCTTTCGTTCTTCCCTTTCGAGATTTCAGGACAGCATTTTCCCGAGGCGGGGACGCTCTTTAATCAACCCCTGCGATTCGGCTGCGCCGCTCCATCAGCACCACGTCGCGCCACCTGTCCTGAAGCTTTCCTATGCGCTCGCGCCTGCCCACTTCACGAAAACCGCAGCGGCGGTGCAGCTCAAGGCTTGAAAGATTTTCAGCCAGTATTCCCGCCTGAAGCGTCCAGATGCCGTTCTGCTCTGAGCAGGAGATTAAAGCCTCAAGCAGCGCTCGACCGCAGCCACGGCCCCTGGCCCTCTCCGTGACGTAGACGCTGACCTCAGCCACGCCTCTGTAAGCGTGGCGCGAGGAGACCGGCCTGAGCGCGGCCCAAGCCTTCACAGATTCATCCTCACGCACGACGAAGCGGCACTTGGAGAGATGCTCTCTGTCCCACTGTTCCCAATCGGGCGCATGGGTTTCAAAGGTAGCGTTGCCCGTGGCTATGCCTTCAAGGTAGATGTCGCGCACCTGCGGCCAGTCGTCCGCGCGCATCTCTTCAATCCTGTAGGGGCCGCCTCTGACGCTCATCAGCCCTTACGCTTCTTTCCACTTTTAGTCGCGCCCGCTTTACGCTTCTTCGGCCTCAGGCCTTTTTGAAAGCTCTTCATGCCTTCCTCGATTACCTTGCGCGCGCGCTCCGGGCCAAATCGTCCCTGCGGCTTGAACTCTTTACCCTTAATCACGTTGTAGGAGACGAAGAAATGTTCTATCTCGTCCAACAGATTCCCGTTCAATCCATCAAGCGTTCGCACGTCGCTATGTATGCGCGAGCCCGCCGCCACACCGATCAGCCGGTCGTTGCGCGTAGTCTCGCCGTCTCGTTCCGTCTGCTCGGCTTCTATGACGCCTATCAGCCGGGTCGCGACCAGACAGCCTGCGAACGCGGGTTCGTCCATAAGCACCAGCACGTCAAGCGGGTCGCCGTCGCCGCCTACAGTTGAAGGGATGAATCCGAAGTCGAAGGGAAAGCTTGCGCCCGCGGGCAGCACGCCGCCCAGCTTGAAGAGCCCGAGCTTCTCATCGTAATTGAATTTGTTACGGCTCCCCTTGGGCGTCTCTATGATGACGTTAATCTCATCCTCGTCATCATTGAGCGCCGCCAACTGGTTGAGACGCGCGCCGGTCTTTGCTCTCTTTGGGACAGTCATGCGTTCATCTTAGAGTAACTCCCCGGCCCGCTCAAAATTTTTATGAAACCTTTCTGCGACTCATGACACTAACAACCGAAACATGAAGCCGGTTCCCGCTCGGTGCCTTCACGGAATCGGCCGTCGAAATTTGAAAGAACGCCTGTTAATAGTTTCGTCGTTCTTCCGTCTTATAGATGGCGGCAGGAATTAACCGCCCTTGAGATTGATTGAAGATTTACGAAAATTCGTAAACCTTTACGAAAAAAATCTTCGGCTAATAGTTGGAACTTCCCCGAGGGTAAGACCGTAAAGGGACACGGTGATGTTCTTTGACTTTTATCGCGCGGTTGTTATCAAGACAATTCAATGCGCGAAAGTTTTTGGAACCGAAACGCAGGCCCAACGTAAATAGAGAGTGGAAGGCCCGTCCAACTGGAATCTTGGGAATCTTTTAAGCTAATCGAGGAGAGCAACAATGAGAAAGATGATTAACCTTGTGGTTATCGTGGCGGTAGTGTGTCTGTTATCAACCCTGACGGTCTTTGGTAAAGACAAGAGCGAGTACATCAATCTGCCGCAGGATGTAGTAATCAACGGAACGCTCGTTAAGAAGGGCGCATACAAATTGAAGTTCGATGAAAAGACCGGCGAGCTTCTTATCATGAAGGGTAGCAAGGTTGTCGCGAAGACCTCCGCTCGCCTTGAGAAGAGAGACGACAAAGCCGGTCGCACCGAGTTCAACACCAGCAGCAACGGCTCGCAGAGCGAGCTTCGTGGAATCACCTTCCGCGGCGACAGCGAGAAGATAGTGCTTTCACAGGGCGGCTCAAGCAGCCAGCCTGCGACCGCTCAGTAAAGGATTTAACATCTCCTGGCAGTACAAGCAGAGTTCCTCCTGGTGCAACTGAGAAGCGCAGGGCGTGTT
>DASVVZ010000474.1:0-3991 GCA_036389875.1 Pyrinomonadaceae bacterium | reverse complement strand
TGGGACACAACCTTCCGCTTCTGAAAAAAGAAGCGCCGCTAAATCACACGAAGCGGCACGAACTCTTATTTCGTGCCGCTTCGTGGTTCCCGTCTCTGCTCGAGCGTTACATGACAAGGCTGCTGCCGAGAAGGTCGAGTTCTTCCTGTTCTGTTTTGGTGTAGGTGATGACGCCGGATTGGGCGCGCTCGTCTTCCAGGAGCCTGCTGGCAGATTCGCCGTCCACGGCTTTCGAGAAGAGGAAGCCCTGCGCGAACTGGCACCCCATCTCCTTGAGAATCGAGAGGTGCTTTTCGGTCTCGACGCCTTCCGCCACCACGTCCATGCCAAGGTTCTTGGCGAGCGTCATGATGGTGCGGACGATCTCCGTGTTCTCGTCTCCGGCGCCCAGCCGGTTGATGAAAGAGCGATCAATCTTGAGCGTGTTGACGGGGAAGCGGTGCAGGTAGCTCAAGCTTGAGTAGCCCGTGCCGAAATCGTCTATGCTCAGCTTCACTCCGAGCGAGCGCAGTTGTTGCAGCATGCTGCTGGCAATCTCCGCGTTCTCCATAACGACCGACTCCGTTATCTCAAGCTTCAGCGAGCGCGGGTCGAGTCCGGTCTCGTGCAGAATCTGCTTAATCTGCTCTATCAGGTTACTTTGCGTGAACTGGCGGCCAGAGAGGTTGACGCTGATGGTCATGGGCTTCTCGTTGGAATAGAGCAGGTGCCAGGCGCGCATCCGGCGGCAGGATTCTTCAAGCACCCATCGCCCGAGCTCCAGAATCAGGCCCGTCTCTTCCGCCACGGGGATAAAATCGGCTGGAGAAATGAATCCCCTCTGCGGGTGATGCCACCGCACAAGCGCCTCGAAGCCGGAAATCCTGTCGTTCTCAAGCGACATGATGGGCTGGTAATAGACCACAAGCTCTTGCCGCTCTAAAGCACGTCTGAGGTCGTTCTCCAGTTGCAGTCGCGCGACCGCGCGGGCGTGCATCACCGAGTCGAAAATCTCGTAGCGCGCCTTGCCCTTCTCCTTGGCGTGATACATGGCCGTGTCCGCGTCGCGCAGTATGTTTTCCGGCTGGTCGTAGCCGTTGGTGGAGAGCGTGATGCCCATGCTGGCCGTCGTGTAGACCTCGTGGCCGTTCAAGTTGAGCGGGAGCTTCAGCTCGTTGTGAACGCGCTCGGCCACACGAATAACATCCGCGTACTCGTCCACGCCGTCGAGCAGTATGGCGAACTCGTCACCGCCCAGGCGCGCCACCATGTCGGACGGGCGCAGGCACTCTTCCAGGCGGCGCGCGGTTGAGATGAGCAGCTCGTCGCCGATCATGTGGCCCAGGGAGTCGTTGATATTCTTGAAACGATCCAGGTCAAGGAAGAGAAGCGCGAAGAGGTGCGATTCCTGCGACTTAACCTTGTCTATTGAGACCTGTAGGTGATTGTTCAAAAGCGCGCGATTCGGCAGATTCGTCAGCGTGTCGTGAAAAGCCACGTAGCGGAAATGCTCGCGGCTCTCTTCCAGCTCGCGGCCGATGCGCTCCTGCTCGGCAAGGTGCCGATTCAATTCTTCGACGTGACGCTCGGCCTGCTCGGCGCGCTGGCGCTCGGCCTCGGCCCTCTCCTGCGTAGCCTGCTCGGCCTTGGCTGCGGTCGAACGTATGTCCTCCAGATAATTGTAGTAGGTGAAGTAGAGGATCGAGACCATAGGGATGGAGACGAGTATGGCGTAGATGCCTATCATGCCTACGCTGCTGGCTATGAATCCAGCGACGCCCGCTCCGGCAAAGTAGGTGATGGAGGCCCAGAGGTAATTCTTGCTCCACATGTCCCAGAAGGTATGGCCGTACTTGAAGGACATGGCCAGCGCGACCATCCCCGTGTTGGTGAAGTACTGCACGAGCGCCATCACGGAAAGCGCCGTCAGAGCCATGGGAAAGCTTTGTTCTGTTAGCCCCGCGGTGCTGCCGAAGCAGAAGCTCACAGCCTGAACCGTGGCGAAGGCAGAGCAAGCCATGACGGATGAGTTAAAGAGAATGGTGCGCGCCTTGCGCCCGACGCGAGCGCCGCTGCTTAAGCCTTCGGCAGCCGAAAGCAGGATGCCCGCCGCGCCGCCGTACAGCAGTATCGCCAGGAAGATGAAGGTGTCCGAGATGGTGATGTTGCTGCCAAAGCGAGGGACTTTGATTGCGACGCGCGAGCTGATGATGAGCGTCAAGGAGGCCAGCAGCAGAAACCTGAGGTCGATTATCTCAAGCGGTAGATGAATGGCGTAGTAAACGGAGATGAGCAGTCCTGTGACAATCACCAACCACTGGAAGGGGAAGGTAAGCTTTTGTCTGAAGTTTTGCTCTGACGAGGTGTGCACGGCTCTCTTTATTCCTTTAGAAGTAGACCGTGAGGTACGGGCTGCGTAGCTGGTAATTCAATCTCTGGTAAAGCGCCAGCGCACGCATGTTCTCCTGATTGACAACGATGGTGAGCGAAGGCGCGCTCTTCAGGAGTATGCTTCCGAGCTGGGTCAGGCAGCGCGAGCCAATCCCGCGCCCTCTTTCATGTGGATGGACGTAAATACCTTCGAGAAAGATCGCCTTAGGCGCGACGGAGATAGTGTCGGCCTTGAAAATAATCCGTCCCTCTTTGGCCAGGATCCAGACACGACCAAGCTCTATGCGACGAAGCGTGCGCTCGGTCATGCCCTTCAGGTCGCGCTTCAGGGGATTTGTCCCGCTCTCTTCAAAGGCCATCGCGGCGTTGATGGCCATGATTTGATCCAGGTCTGTAGGGTTCGCGCTGCAAAGCTCTTTGACCGGCTCAAGGCCCTCGCAAACGGCTGTCTGCTCAAGAAGTATCTCGCGGCAGGCCAGGCGCGGAGGCTGCCCGAGGTCGTTCAGATAAGACAGAAGCAGTTTCATGCGGCTCCCTTCGCCGCGTATCAACTGTAGTCGCGGGTGCGAGAGCGCCAGTTTCATCAGGGTCTTGAAGGCAGATTCGGTGTGCGCCTCTATCACATTCTTCTGGCCTATGAGCGCTACGCCGAGAAGCTCTCCGTCCTCGTTCCTGTGGCCGTAGAAGGCCCCTCGATTGAGCGGGCTGTCGAGCCCGTTATCGAGTATCAGCCCGGCCATGAAAACCGTATGGATGGGCCGAAGCGAGAGAAACGAGAGGACTTCCGTGCGGTCTCTGTCCGTCAGGGCGTCTATGCACGCAGGCTCGGCGCCGGACTGCTGTAGAGACAGCAGTGTGGAAGCGTTAGCTTCTACTCCGGGGATGAGATGGGTGGAAGACATCGATTTGCTATAGAAGAAAAGTCAGGCACGGAAGAAAAGAGAGGCCGAAAGGGACAGGCCGGGCCGTTGCTCATTAAGCGAGCCCCGTGCCATGACCGAATTAAAGTGCCCGTCCTAATAAAATGAAGAACTTAACGGCCGCGGCCGGTTTGGCCGGGCAAGCGATTCTTTCAAAATGAAAGAATTCGGTCAGTCACTTTGGAAGAATGGCTGACAGAATCCACACCGGGCGCGGCGCGATTGATGACCCGCAGAACAACCGTCGCCCCATCCACCGTGATACGCAGGAGCGCCGCGCGCACATGCACCATCCGGTTGACGACATACTTGAGCTGTCGGCCATAGAGGCCGGGGCGGTCACGCTCGCAACCCAGGCCGGTTCGGCTCTTCTCGCTGGTGAAAGATGTCATGACGACCCTTGCATCTTGCGCGCAGGGCTCGAACGCGGCCCTTCACAACCAGGTGGCCGAAGCCGCAGTCGTGTAAGCCGAAGCAAGACGCCTTGAACAGAGGCTCGCCAACCCGGTAGACAACGCAATCAAGCCATCAGAGAGGGGGGCCAGCGTGCGCGTGCATCTGGAAGCCAGTAAGTCGCGCGACCGAATACATGTAGGGGGCGCACGTGCCGAAGCATCTCTTCCGAATATCTGCCGCGAGGCAATGACGTGTAATAACGGTTTTCAGCAGGAAGAGAAGTTCGCTGTTTCTGAAAACTGAAA
>DASVVZ010000473.1:0-5048 GCA_036389875.1 Pyrinomonadaceae bacterium | reverse complement strand
CAGCACCGCAGATGGTGCTGGCTTCGCTCTGTGTGGATACCGTTTTGCTTTAGTTAGTCGCGGCGGCGGCCGGCTTTTGAGCGCAGTACTCGTCGAATGCTTTCTTGAGCTCTTCGGCTATCTGCTCCGCGAATCTGTTCTCTATCTGGCTGCGCTCCAGCATGAAGACGAGCTGGCCGTCCTTGAGGATGGCTATGGAAGGCGAAGAGGGCCTGTAGCCTTTGAAGTAGCTGCGCGCTTTCTCGGTCGCTTCTATGTCGGCTCCGGCAAAGACCGTGGCGACTCTTTCGGGGCGTGCATCGTGTTGCAGCGCGAGAGCTATGCCGGGACGAGCCTTGCCCGCGGCGCAGCCGCAGACGGAATTGACCACGACCATCACAGTGCCTTTGACGTTCTGTATCCCTTCGTCAACCTGCTCGGGCGTCTTCCACTCTTCGGCGCCCAGGCGCGTCAGTTCTTCCCGCATGGGGCGAATCATAATCTCTGGATAAGGCATAAAGTTTTCTTCCTCCGGTTTAACTTTTCTCCCGTTTATCTTCAGTCATGCGAGGGGCGGCGGTCAAGCGGCCCCGGTTAGGCGGCTGATGCTGAGGGTGCGCGGCTCGTCGCCGTCGCCTGTAATCCGTATGCGCCAGACGGGCTCCGGCAAAGGATAATCGCCCATGCGCTCGGCCCACTCTATAACGATGACGGCGCTCTCGTCCGCGAGCAGCTCGTCCAAATCTACGGCGTACGCGGCCTGCGCTCCCTCATTCAGGCGATAAAGGTCTATGTGATAGAGCTTCAGCCGTCCCTCGTAATGATTGACAAGGGTGAAGGAAGGGCTGGTTACTTCGTCTTCCGGCACCCCGAGCGATTGGGCCATCCCCTTGACGAAAAGCGTCTTGCCCGCCCCGAGCTGGCCGCTCAGGAGCAGCACCTCGCCGCCGCGCAAAGTGCGGCCGAAGCGCTCGCCCGCGTCTTGCGTCTCTTCCGGGCTGCGGGTAATCCATTCGCCTGTAGGCGCGTCGCCGGGCATGGTCATGGCCGCTCTCCTTCCGCATCGAGCGAAAGAATAGCCGCGCCCAGATGCTCTAGAATATCGGAGGCTGTCATAGTGCGCATTCCCATCTCACGCGCGCAAAGGTCGCCCGCGAGACCTCCCGCATAAACGGCCGCGAGCGTAGCCGCCAGAGCGTCGAACTCGTCTTTGAGCAAGGCGTGAGCCTGCGCCAGAAAGCCTGTGATGATGCCCGTCAGCGTGTCGCCAGCGCCCGCCGTGCCGAGCCCGGCATTACCCGTAGGATTGACGAATACTCGCCCGTCCGGCGCACAGATGAGGGTTCGCGCCCCCTTCAAGACCAGAATCAGGTTGTGTTTGACCGCGAACTCGGCGGCACGGCCGGCTCTGTCCTTGAGGGCGTCTTCGCCCGGTGCGCCCAGAAGACGAAGCATCTCGCCCGCGTGCGGCGTGAGAATAAGAGGCAGGTCGCTTGAGCCGCGCAAATCTTCGGGCCACGGAGCAAGCGCGTTGAGCCCGTCGGCGTCTATCACTAGGGGCGCCCGGCGTGCTTCCACCATCTCGCTCACGAATCGCCGCGTGCTTTCATCCACAGCAGTCAGGCCGGGGCCTATGGCCATGACATCTGCGCGCTTTGCCATCTCCACGGCACGCGCGACCGCCTCATGGCTCAGAGCGCCGCTCTCCGTCTCAGGCAGCGCCGCCGTCATGACTTCAGGCATGGTGCGCGCAGCGATCGATTGCTGTACGCTTGAGGCGGTTGCCACTGTGACGAGCCCGGCTCCGGCGCGCATGGCAGCGTTGGCCACGAGCACGGCCGCCCCCGTCATCCCACGCGACCCTGCGAAGATGAATGCGTGTCCGTGCATGTTCTTATAGGAGCCGGGCAGGTAGCGCGTCCTGACCAGCCACGCACGCGCGTCCTCTTCCTCTGGGAGAAAGAGAGTGGAGGCGGCGGCTTCCAGCAAAGAGGGCGGCGAGCCTATGTCTGCAATCTCAAGCTGGCCGTTGTAGTCCGAGGCAGGCGGCAGAACGTTCGCACGCTTGGGCGCTGTGAAGGTCACAGTCAAATCGGCCCGGACGGCCTCGCCAATCAGCTCCGGCGAATCCGCGCCCAAGCCGGAAGGGATGTCCAGAGAGACCACTAGCGGAGCCTTTAAATGCGCTCGCTGGCGTGCGCGGCGCAGGAGCTCCAGGTGCTCCAGGACCTTCAGGTAAACCCCTTCGAGGGGGCGCACGAGCCCCGTCCCGAAAAGTGCATCGACAATAATGTCATAAGGGTGATGCCCCGCGCTTATCTCTTCCCAGTCGGAGTCGCTTTCGCATTCGGTGAAGGAGAGCGGAGGGGGAAGCGCCTGCGTCCCCGCGTCAAAGCGCGAGAGGCTCTGCGCAATACGGAAATTTGTGCGCGCGTCGCCCTTCGCTTCTTCGGCCCGGCCGAAGAGTATGACGTTGACCTGCATGCCCGCAAGCCACAGCAGGCGTGCGAGCGCCGCGCCGTCGCCGCCGTTATTCCCGCGACCGCACAGCACGAGAGCCCGCCGCTTTCTGAGCCCGGCTGGGAAGCGGCTGTGAATCGCGCTTAACGCGCTCTGCGCGGCTGTCTCCATCAGTAACAGAGAGGGGAGCGAGTAGCGCGCAGTCGTCTGCGCGTCAATCTCCCGCATCACCGCTGCATCAATGATTTTTCGCACAAACCGGATAATAGAAAGAGAGTCGCGCGCCGGTCAAATCCCGAACGCGCGACTCTCAAGCAAAAGGAAAGGAATAGTCAATAGCCCGCTTTGAGTGGAAAAGCGCAATTAGTCGTCCCGGAAGGCTTAAAACCCTGCGCCGCCCTTCTCCGGGCTGCCGCCTGCCGCTCCGCTTAGCCGTGCTTTTCCTTCTGGAAATCTAAATAAATGGCTAATGGATGGGGCGCTCCAGGAAAAGAGAGAAATTTTTTTAGGGCTGTGGACGAGGCGTTTTTGCCTGAAATAAAAGCGAGGCGGAATCCGTTTTAGGACTCCGCCTCGCCGGAAGGGAAGTGTGCAATCACCTAAGGGGAAATGGTTCAGGGAAGCAGCTACCCGTTAGAACCCTGAACTACTCCACCTTTTCAGCAGCTTTTCTGCGTTTGCTGCGGACGCGAGCGGCCAAACCTGCCAGGCCCGTTCCTAGCAGCACCATCGTCGTGGGCTCAGGTACGGCCGGCGGCGGGGGGCAATTCGTGCAGGCCGCAACGTCGCTGCCGCCTCCGGTGCTCACATTCTGGAAGCGCGCGAAGATGGAGCGTGCCACCTCTTCGGCGGTCATGCCGGAGAAGTCGCCCGTCACGGTAAAGGTGGCGCTCAGGCCCGGCGAGATGCCGTTGTTGACGCTGCCGCCGCCGAAGGTCGGATTGCCGTTCGGCTTATCCATGAGCACGATGTCAAAGGTCGAGACGTAATTCTGTGCTCCGGCCTGCGCCTTCAGGTCATAGGCGATGAAGTAGTTGGAATTGGTGCTGGAAGTGAGCGTGTAATTGTTTGAACGATCACCCGGCAGCGCGAATCCTATATTTGTGATAGTGCCGGTCGGATTCGCAACAGACGTGTTGGTAATCGTGAACGTAAAAGAGTTACCGACCAGCGTGTAATTGGTGATGCTCGCCGTCACGCCAGTGCCGTTTACGCCCGTCAAGGTGATGGCATCGGCATAAGCCTGGCTCGGCGAAAGACTAAGGAACAGCATGGCGCCAGCGAAGAGAGCCAGCGTCGAAAAGAGTTTTTTCACGGTTCTTATTTCCCCCATCTCAAGATAGTGATGTGATTGTTTTCCCTGCCGCACGATAAAAGTGCTTCAACCCCCGATAAAACCTGGGGATTTCGCAGACTCCTTGCAAGGAGTCCATCTGTTATTGGAATTCCTACCCTCAGAGATATAGACAATCCTGCGGAGTTTCCAGAAAAAAGCGTTGGTTTCGAAAATCGTGCGGGCATAATGTAGCAAATGGGCATCCCGTGTCAACATTTTTAAGAGTTTCCCTGAGCCGAGCGGCCTTAACTCACACGGGCTCAGCCTGAAAAGGGTCACAACTCGTATTCCTTTATCTTGGTGAGAAGCGTCTTGTAGCTGACCCCGAGCGCTTCAGCGGCACGCGTCTTATTGCCTTCGGCTGTGGCAAGCGCCGCTTTTATCTTTCTACGCTCGATAAAGCGCACGGCGCGCTCGGCGGCCTCCGAGAGCGTGCCCGTCATGTCCAGCGCGTTCCAGCCTCCGGCAGCCTCCATGTCTCCTGCCACGAGCCCCAGGTCGTGCGGCTCAAGCACGGTCGAGTCGGCAAGTATGCAGGCGCGCTCTATGGCGTTCTCAAGCTCGCGCACGTTGCCAGGCCAACCGTGCGCGCGCAGGGCGAGTATGCTCTCGTCACTGAGGCTGGCGGCCCGCCCACGCGTCTCGCGCCCGAGTTGGGCCGCGAAGTGGCGCGCGAGAAGCTCTATGTCGTCGCCGCGCTCGCGCAAGGGGGGAATTTCTATAGGAAAGACTGCGAGACGGAAAAAGAGGTCGCGGCGAAACTCGCCCGCCTCGGCCGCCGCGCGCAGGTCTCGGTTCGTGGCTGCCACCACGCGCACGTCAACCGGGATGGGGCTGCGGCCGCCGATGCGGTCAACCGTCTTCTCTTCGATGGCGCGCAGAAGCTTCCCCTGCACGCCGAGTGGCAGCTCGCCTATCTCGTCCAGAAAAACCGTTCCGCCCGAAGCAAGCTCGAATTTCCCCTGCCGGCGCTCGCTCGCTCCCGTGAAAGCGCCGCGCTCGTGGCCGAAGAGTTCCGACTCGATCAGAGTTTCGGGGATGGCGGCGCAGTTGATTGCGACGAAAGGCTTATCGCGTCGGGGCGAGAGATGATGCACGGCGCGCGCGAAGAGTTCTTTGCCCGTGCCGGATTCGCCGAGCAGCAGGACGGTGGCTTCGGTCGTTGCGACGCGTTGCGTTTCCGCGACGGCGCGTTTGATGGCGTCGGATTCGCCGATGATGCGCGGGAAGCCGTAGCGGCGCGACCACTCTTCGCGCAGCAGAATATTCTCGG
>DASVVZ010000472.1:0-14886 GCA_036389875.1 Pyrinomonadaceae bacterium | reverse complement strand
CCTTTAGCATCTTTGCTCAGCCTCTGATCCATCCGTACTGAGTGTTGGAGGGCCGCGCTCCTTCGGCGCGATACTTCTCCTTGAGGCGCGTGACGTAATCCGACGGGATTGCGTTCATCCTGGCCTTCACATCTATGCCGTAGACCCTGGCCGAGTTGAGGCCAAGAATCTTCTCCTTGACTCTGTCTGTGAGCGGCTTGAAGCCGAAACGCTTCATCAAATCTTCCGGCATGCGCAGGCGGCGAAACGCCTCTATCTGCCATTGCGGGCTGCCCCACCAGATTGAGTCCGTCCCCCACAACACGTGGTCTTCGCCGAAAGCATCTATCATCATTCCCAGCAGGTACGCGCACAGCAGCGGCTGGGTGATGACGGTCATGCCGAAGGTCGTGCCCAGATCCATGTAGACGTTCGTCATCTTCCGATTGCGTTTGCGAGCCTCGCACAGGTCGGAGACCCAGGGGATGTAGGGCCTGGTTTTGAAGCCTTCGGCTGCCGCCTCTCGCACTCCGGCCACTCCCTTGAAGCCCGTGTGGTAGATGAGAAAGTTCAGGTTGGGGAAATCAAGCGCGGCCTTCGGCACGTCGCGCGTGCCGCTATGCTCCAGGTCCCAGCCGGGAAGCGGAAGCCCCTTGTGAACGCAGATGTTCTTTATCCCAATCCTTCTGGAATATTCGTAGGCTGGGTATGCTACCTTTTCATCATCCATCCACCAGCCCTTGCCGCCGTCCGCCAGCGGCTGGCCCGGATAACCCTTCCACGCTTCTACACGCAATTGCTCGTGCTGTCGCTGCATCTCTTCCATATCCCGCTTTCCCAAATCCGGCGAGAAGAGCCCGTGCGCTATGATGCGGCGCGAGCGGGCGAGCCCGTTAATCTCGGCGCGCGTCTCAATCATCTCGGCGGGCGGCAGGACGTTGTCGGCATCGGTCTTCGCCGGAAGCCCTGTGATGACCGCCATCAGTGTGTCGCTGTCCAGAAACATCTCCTTGATGTAGTTAGCAAGATATAGGTCTTGCCACCTGTGCTCGCGCCCCTCCAAATCCCTGTTGCCCCAGGCCGCGCCCGCGTCCCTGTAGCGCAGGAGCGGCGGCGCGCTAATCTGTTTGCCTGCCGCCACGTGATGCGTGTGTATGTCGAAGATGAACTCTTTCTTCGGAAACTTCTCTTCGCTTGCTCTGTCTTCAAAAAGCTCATCCGCCTCTACGTTAAAGAAGTTGCCGAAGACGCTGTTCATGGCAAGGAAGGCTGCGGCCATTCCTCCGCCGGACGCAAGGAAGCTGCGGCGAGAGATGTTCAGGCGCTTTGCGCTGCGGCCGGCAATCTCAAGCAGCCTGTGCTCCACGAGCTTCTGCTCATGGGTTTGCTCGGGCGGCACGAACTCTTCGTTAGAGATTATCTGTGTGGGTAATGGCAGGTTCAGGTTAAGCCGGGCGTCTGCATCACATTTCCGCGTCCACTGTTTCCGTCTGTCTCGCTTCATGGCCCTCTTCTTATTCTCACGATTGGCTGGGGTAAAGCGCGCACGAATAGGCACGCGCAAATCATCGCACTTTCACGAAGCCGGGTTGAAGCTTTTTGTGACGGACGGGTATAAAACAGGGACGAATGTGCCGGTTGAGGCCAGCACCGCCCACGGCAGCAGCCGGTACTGGCCCGTACCCAACGTATGTTACTTCTCAAAAGGCCCATCGCATGGAGGTGGCGGCGGGGGCGGTTGCCTGCGCCCGCGCAGCTGCTCGAAGCGCGTGCGCTGTTCCGGCGTCAGTAAACTGTAGAGCCTGGCTTCGACGCGTTTATGCTCGACTATCAGCTCCGTGAAGGTCTGCGCCTGTTGTGCTGCGAGCGAGCGCACCTGCGCTTCATCGAACTGGCCGCCTTTCGTGGCCTCGTCCAGTTGCCTGCGCTCTGCGTCCAGCTTCGTCATCAGAGTCTCGAGCGTCGTGCGCCCCGCGTCCATGAAGGCTTTTATCTCCGCCTGCTGCGCTTCCGTCAGGTCTAGCTCACGTGTCAGATGGTCCGGTGGCGGGAGGCCGAAGGGCGGTGGCGGCGGTGGAAGAGGCGGGGGCGGCGGCTTTATGCCTGCCTGTTGCGGCGGGCGCTGAGCCCCTGTTCCGCGCTGTGCCGTCGCGAGGATAGCGCCGCTGGCCAGCATCGCTGTGATGCAGATGGTTATAGCGATCCGTTTGCTCATAGTTTTCGTTTCTCCTCTTCAAGATTTTCAGGGTGTCGGAATTCCCCCTCTCCTGAGCGAGTATCTTAACCAGAAAGACCGGGGCTGCGTGTAAAGCTTCGGTAAAGAGGGCCGTAATTTGTAAAGAGAAGGTAAATTCTACGGGCCGCGACATTCGTGCGGGCGTTTTGAAAGCTATAATGCCGGATGATGAAGAGAGCGCGACTGAAGTCCGGCTGGCTGTTGATTGGCTGCGTAGCCCTGATGCTGCTCATGTGCGTGGCGGCCGTCATGCAGTATCGTTGGATTAACCGAGCCAGCGAAGCGGACCGCCGTCAGCAGAGAGAGCTGCTGGATGCCGCGCTCAGGAACTTCGCGGACGATTTCAGAGAGAGAATACATTACCCGCTTCCTTACTTCAGACCCTCTCCGGCGGTTCCGCCCGGTACGGCGTTCGAATCTCATCTATCGAATCTATTCCTCCAATGGCGCGCGACCGCAGAGCGACCGCAGGCCATCAGCTCCATCAGCGTAGGGTTAGAGAATGCAAACGGCGTAAGCTTCAGGCGGCTGGCGGCAGAAGACAAACAGTTCAGGGACGCGGCATGGCCCGAGCAGCTTAAGCTGTATCGCACCATTCTTGAGAACCGCCTGCGAATGCCCGGCGGCGAGCCGCCTCTCTTTCCAAACGGATTCGCGCTGGCCGTCTCGGAAGAAAGGCCCGTGCTGGTCTTCCCGCTAGTGGTGAGCGGCGAGCCTCCGCCGCCCGCCGCACCCGAAGCGCCGCCTGCATCCGCAACTCCTTCGGCTGACGGTGCGCCGCCGCCAAGCGTGCCTGCGGGGCGCATGCCGCCTTTCGGCCCGGACCCGGGCGCGTTGCTTCAACAGCTACGGCCTGCGCCTTCGGAGGGGCGCGTGCGCGTGCCTGAATTGAAGGGCTGGTGTTTTCTTGAGTTCGATTTGAGCTATCTGGAAAAGTACCTGCTGCCGGAGCTAATCAACCGCCATTTCGGATATGAGCCGCTCAGAGACTACATGGCTGCGGTCGCAACAGGCCGCCCTGAAAAATTCCTGTACAGCTCCGACTCCGGCCTGAACGCGGATTCTCTTCTCTCAAGCGATGCCGAGATAATCATCTTCAGCCCGCAACTGCAACCCGGTCGCCCCCCGCGCATGCCGCCCGGCGCGGGGCCTCCGCCGCCGCCTCCGCACGAAGGGCCGCCTCCGCCCTTTCGCGGTGCCAGAAGACCGCCGCCGCCCGGAAACAATCAGGATAGAAGGGCCGAGAATGTCGCCCCCGAAGCGTGGCGGCTAATGGTGAAAAGCAGGTCAGGCTCGCTGGACGAGCTGGTGGACAGGGCGCGCCGCCGGAACCTGGCCCTGAGCTTCGGGATTCTGCTCCTGCTGGCCGGAAGCACAGTGATGCTTGCGCTTGCAACCGGCCGGGCCAGGAGCCTGGCGGAGCAGCAGATGGAGTTCGTGGCGGGTGTATCGCACGAGCTTCGAACGCCGCTCACGGTCATTCAATCCACCAGCTATAATCTCTCAAGGGGCATGATTCAAGACCCCGAGCGCGTGGAGAAGTACGGCCTGGTGATACAGAGAGAGGCGCGTCGTCTCATCAATCAAATCGAGCGCATGCTCAGCTTCGCGGGCATTCAGTCCGGTCATAGGCTCTACAAGCTTCACCCGGTTGAAGTCGGTGAAATCATCACTAGGGCGCTTGACGAATACAGAACGGCCCTTGAAGAGGGCGGCTGGACTGTGGAGCGTAGCGTTGAGGAAGGATTGCCGCGCGTGATGGCAGACGCGCAGTCGCTTGAGAGCGCCGTGGAGAATTTGATAGAGAACGCGCTCAAATACGCCGCGCAAGGCAAGCGGCTTCGCGTAGCGGCAACGAGCGCGCATGGAAGGCGCGGGCGCGAGGTGCGGATTACGGTCGCAGACCGTGGGCCGGGGATAGACACGGCAGACCTGCCGCACATCTTCAAGCCCTTCTACAGGGGACAAGGCGTGTCTTCATCCACGATTCACGGTTCCGGCCTCGGCCTCTGTCTGGTAGAGCGCCACATGAGAGCGCAAGCGGGAAGCGTAACAGTCGAATCTTCAGCCAAAGAGGGCACAACGTTTACGCTCCGCCTGCCCGCGATTGACGACGAAGTTAGCGAAAGCAAACCGGATTAAGATGACCGATAAAATATTACTCGTGGAAGACGACCCCGGCCTGGTCATGGCGCTGGCGGATTTGCTCTCCGCCGAAGGGTACAGCGCGGAGACGGCTTCGGATGGTCTTGAGGGCCTGGAGCGGGCTTCGGTTGATGGGCGCTTCGACTTAATTATTCTGGACGTGATGCTGCCGGGCAAAAGCGGCTTCGATGTCTGCCGCGACTTGAGACAGCGCGGCGTCAACACGCCAATCCTGATGCTGACTGCGCGCGGTCAGGTCATTGATAAAGTCTTAGGGCTAAAGTTAGGCGCGGACGATTACCTGACGAAACCCTTCGAGCCGCTTGAGCTGCTGGCTCGCATAGAGGCGATACTTCGCCGCAGGCAGACCGTAACCTCTTCCGCCGATTCACCCGAAGCGGCATACAGCTTCGGCTCCGTGCGAGTCGATTTTCGGAGTACGGAGGTGCGTAGAGGCGATAAGCGCGTGGAGCTTTCGGCGCGCGAGTTTCAGCTTCTGCGCTACTTCATAGAGCAGCGCGGCGCTACGCTTTCGCGCCGGCAGCTGTTACATGAGGTCTGGGGCTACGAGACCGCGATCCTGACGCGCACGGTCGACGTTCACGTAGGGCTGCTCAGGCAGAAGCTGGAAGAGGACGTGAAGAATCCACGCCACTTTCTGACCGTGCGCGGCCACGGCTACAAGTTCGTAGATTGACGGCTACTCAATCGTCTCTGCGATCAGCACCGCAAGCTCTCTTCTCTCTTCGTCCGGCAGGGAGAAGAAGCTTATGCCGTAGCCTTTGGGCTCGTCGTGCTGGCGCACGACCATCCCCGCCAGCTCCAGAATCCGCCCGCCGTGAAGCGGCACGCCCAGCGAAATCTTCGTGCCAGAGTCCAGCCACATATCCGTCCTGAGAAAGCAGCCGCTCAAACTGATGTTCGTGATTGTCAGAGTATGCGTATTGGAGTGCCCCATGTAGGTAGGAATATTGACGAACGCACGAAGTTTGCGACCTGTCGACATCTCTTTGCCTCTCTTATCGTATATGCCTCGAACCTAAGCCTCTCTAATTTTCAGGAGCCGTTGATGAGCCGGTAGCGGGCTTCGACCAGCATGTAGAAGCCGTAGGCGAAGAGGCCAGCCGCGACCGTGCCCAGCGCCCAGGGGCCGAACGGCCAGCTTGAAAGAGTATCGAGAACCGCATCCAGCCCCTTGGCTTCCGACGGATTGAAGTGGCGCGCAGCCTGCACCAGGAAGCCGCCGACGATGCAGAAGACAACGCCGCGCGCAGAGTAGCCTACGCGGCCCGTGAGCGTGGCCCAGAACTTTCTGGAAGGGCTCATCTCTCCGAGCTTGAGGCGCTTCCGAAACTTGGCCCTTATCCCCTTGTATATCTGGTAAAGCCCGAACCCTAAGACGGACAGGCCGGCCAGCGCGACGCCCCATCTGCCGTACGGCATAGTCAGAAAGTGAGCGACCCAACCCTGCTGCACGTCCGTGCTGCTGTCCGGGTCGCCCACGTCAATCAGAACTTTTGCGGCTGTGAACGCAAGCCCGGCGTAGACCAGCCCGCTTCCCACGTAGCCTATGCGAACCAGTATCCCTTTAAGCCCCGCGCCCTTGTTGTCGGTGTCGGCAATCGCCTGAATCCAGCGCCAGGCGACGTAGCCTATGAGGCCGAAGGCGACCGTGCCGAGCGCGAACTTTCCGAAGGGCTGATCGTTTATGGCCTGAAGCGCGCCGCGGGTATCCGTCGTCTCGCCCCCGAGACCGAAGGCGGCCTTCGTCGCCAGCGCGCCGATGACCATGTAGACCACCCCCTTCATGGCGTACCCGAAGCGCGCTATGCGCTCCATCCAGGGATGCGCGGCGACATCTTCTATTACATCGTCGGCCTGCTCTTTTGCCTGCTTGATGGCTGAATCGGCTCTTTCCATAAGTCCCAGCTTACCAAGTCCGAGCGTCCTAGTCGAAAGCATCCCTGTCATGAAGCGGGATTTCGGACCTGGAAACTGAGGCTTTAACGCCGCTTGAGCGTTTGGCCTTCGCCGCTGCCGCTGGCGGGCGCGGGGATCTCCTTCGCCAGTTGCCTCCCGGAAGGATGCCTGACCTTGGACATCCTTCCTTCGGCCACCATCCGGCGATGAGCTTCGGCCCATGAAGGCAAGTCCGCACCGGGCTGTTCCCAGTTGCCGACGGAAGCCTCGTCGCACCAGTCGAGGAGCTTCGGCATGGCCTTCATGTGCGCGCCCGTGCCGCGATAAGCGCGCATGGCCGCAGCGTCTTCCCAGGCGGTCAGAGTCCAGAAGGCGTTGCCCTTATCGCGCAGCAGCCTGCCCGCCAGAAACCCTTTGGCGCGCTCGGCCTGACGCTGCGACCTGAAAGCGTGCCAGATGAACTGCGGCAGGTAGAAGACGGAGCGAACACGCAACCGCGTAACCGAAATGAATGGCATCTGCTTCAGCGGGCCTCTAATTTTTGGCTGCCTTCCAGTCGGCGAGCCTCTTCTCCAGCCGGGCCGTGTCAACCTTGTCCGCCTTGCCGCGCGTGATTGCCGCCTCTGCGACCGTCATGGCCTCTGCCTTGCGGCCCGCCATGTAGAGCAGTTGCGCTCTTGCGGCGAGGTTCTGGTAGGTCTCCTTGACCTTGATGGACTGGTCAACCCACTTGAGCGCTTCGTCCCATCTCTCGTCGTTGGCGTACTGGTTGGCTACCTGTAGCTGGATTCTCCAGTCGGTCGGGTTGGCGGCAATCGCCGCATCCACCTTTTGACGCATGAGCGCATCTACGTTCGGCACCTCGATGGTGAAAGGCACTGCGACCTTCTCCCAGCGTATGACGACCTGCGCCGAGTTGGCTGTCACTGCGGGGAAGCTGAAGAGCATCCACTCCTGGTTGTCCGTGGCCATCTGCGGCTTGACCTTGACCCGCAGCACGTCCTTCTTCTCGTCATACTGGAAGCTGCCCCACTGGCCTGCGTCGCTGTTGAAGATGACAGTCCACTCGTCGCGCCCCGGGATGGTGTGCAGGCTGTAAGTCCCTGCGGCGAGCTTCTGGCCGTTAATCAACACGTCGTCGGTGACGGTGAAGGTGGTGGCCTCGTTTGCGCCCGTGCGCCAGACGTGGCCGTAAGGGACTATGGGCGCGTCCTTCGCCCGTTCGCGCGAATCGTCGAGGGTCGCGGTGCCTGCGGCAGCCGTCGCCGGAGCGTCGCCCCAGATTTTACGGCCCTTCACGCCGGGGCGGCTGTAGGTGATGGTGATGTCCGTGACGCCTACGGTCTGCATGACCGTGGCCTTCTGGCTGGGTCGCGGAAGCCGCACGCCAGGGGCCTGTGCCTGCGCGGCGCAAACAAACAGAAGCAGAGCGAAGGCGGAAGCGTATAAGTGTTTAAGCGAAATCATCAATCTTTCTCCTGACAGAATTTGAAGCAATGTATTAGCAGGACTTTGACGTTGTCAATACGAATAGCGCTGACGAAAGTGTTGTCGTGCCTTTATACGAATAAATGGACTGAGGGCTCTCACGACAAGCCTGCGAATCGGCTCAGATATTCCCTTAATCCTTCCGCCTGAACGTCGCCGGAAATGAAGCCTATGTAGTTATCCGGCCTGAGCAGCAGCACGAAGTCCCGGCCCGTGCCGAAGATCTCTTCGACGCGCGAGTCTAGAGGAATCTGATGACAATCAAGCAAAGGCGCGTAGGCCGCCTCAAGCTCGACGCAAAGCTTTTGATAATCGCCATTCTCCCTGGAGAAGACCAGCAGGTGAAACTTAGGCTCGCGCAGGCGGTCGTAAACGCTCTCGCCTTCAATCGGGAAATAGGGCATGCGGTCACCCGCCCTGACCTCAAACGCTACATCATTGCTATGGTCGCTCAGGGAGCTGTGGCGGTAGTTGATGCCTATCTGTGAAACCAGAGGGAAGATGGCCCGCTTCACCGCGTCGAAGCCTATGAGATACTCCGCGACCGTGGGGAAGATGGTGGTGCGTATAAAGCTCACCAGCCAGTTAGAGCCCGCGCCCAGCTCGAACATGCGGTCTGTGGTTTCCAGCAGTCTCTGCGCGTTCTCAAGCCTCTCCTCGTTGTAGGTCTCCAGAAGCTTTTCGCCAGCGCGCCCCTTTATGACGAGCGCCAGCTTCCAGCCCAGGTTATAAGCATCCTGTATGCCGGTATTCATGCCTTGGGCGCCGGCGGGGCTGTGTATGTGCGCGGCGTCTCCGGCGACGAACGAGCGCCCCTCGGAGAATTTGTTGACCCGCCGCGTGTGAACCTTGTAGAGCGAGAACCAGTTGACGTTTGAAATCTCAAGCTCAAGCTGGGCCTCACGTTTTATCTGCTGCTCGATCTCCTCATACAGTACCTCGCTTTCATCCTTCTCCAGACCTTCTGGGAAAGTGCCGACTATTCGATAGCGCTTCTCGCCCTTCATGGGGAAGAAGGCCGTGAAGACATCCCGGGCCAGGCAGACCTGGAGCGCGTCGTGCGGCAAGGCCCAGTCCACCTGCGCGTCCGCCACGTAAAACATACGCTCGAACGTGCTGCCCTCGAACGAAAGCCCCAGCGCGTGCCGGACAGAACTACGGGCCCCGTCGCACCCGACCAGATATTTCGCGCGTATAGTTTCGGCTTCGCCCGCCTGCGTCTTTATATTGACAGTAACGCCCGCATCGTCCTGCGAAAAGCCCTCAAGCTCCGTGCTCCACAGCACATCCTTGCCGTGGCCTCGCAGGTATTCGTAAAGCAACTGCTCGTTTTTGCTCTGCTCTAAAATCAGCATGAAGGGGTAGGGGCTGAGGTTCTTTCCTATGTCCTCGAAGGGCAGCTCGGCGCGCACCTCTCCGCCTTCGAGCAGCCTGAACTTTTTGGCAATCTCGCCGCGCTCCACAGCCTTACGTGCCAGGCCGAGCTGCTCGTATATCTCAAGCGTGCGAGCATGAACGCCTAACGCCTTGGAGTACGGCGTGATGCCCTCGTTCTTCTCGACTAAGACGAAATCAACGCCGTGCCTGACGAGCTGGCAGGCCAGAGACAGGCCTGTCGGCCCGGCTCCGATGATGGCCACCTCCGTTTCGATTCTCTTCATGACCTCAATCCTAGCACCGGGAGACAGGTCAAATCTAATTTTAACCTGCTCATGCGTACTGTCCCGCGGCGTAAGCGGAAGCCCAGGCCCATTGAAAGTTGTAGCCACCGAGCCATCCCGTCACGTCCACCACTTCGCCTATGAAGAAGAGCCCCGGCACGCGACCGGCCTCCATGGTCTTAGATGAAAGCTCGCCGGTCGAGACGCCGCCTGCCGTCACCTCAGCCTTCCTGAAGCCTTCCGTCCCGGAAGGCGTAACGCGCATCTCGTGAAGCTTACGCGAAATCCCCTGAAGCTCCTCAGGGGTATAAGACCTGAGCGGTCGTGATTCCGCGTAAAGCTCGCACCACGCTTGAGCGAATCGCCTAGGCAGCCTCTGCGCCAGAAGGTTGGCAAGCTCTATAGCCGAATCATGATTGCTCCTGAGCAGCTCAAAAGCGTCTTCATCCGGCATGAGGTTGATTGAGACGGGCTCACGGGGTCGCCAGTAGGAAGAGATTTGCAATATGGCCGGGCCGCTCAGTCCCCTGTGCGTAATCAGAAGGCTCTCGCGAAACTCTTTATCACAGCAGCCGACGATGGCGGCGAGCGACACGCCGCTCAGGGGCGACAACTGCTCAAGCATCCGGCGCGTGAGAGTGAAAGGCACAAGCGCTGGCCTGGGCTCCTCAATCTTTAAGCCGAACTGGCGCGCAATGCGATAGCCGAAATCGGTCGCTCCCAGTTTGGGTATGGACAACCCGCCCGTAGCAATCACTAGCGACTGTGAGACGAAGCTGCCCCGGCTTGTCTCCACACGAAACCGCCCGTCCCTTTGCACTGAAAGCACGCGGCAGCCGCAGAGAATCTCCACGCCTGCGACGGCGCATTCAGCCAGCAGCATCTCTATTATCTGCTGCGAGCTTCCGTCACAAAACAGCTGCCCGAGCTTCTTCTCGTGATAGCCGATGCGATGCTTTTCTACGAGCGAGATGAAATCCTGCGGCGTGTAGCGCGCCAGCGCGGACTTTGAGAAATGCGGGTTGGCCGAGATGTAGTTCTCGGCCGTCGTATGAATGTTAGTGAAGTTGCAGCGCCCGCCGCCAGAGATGGCGATCTTCTTGCCCTCGCGCTCGGCGTGCTCCAGCACCAGCACCTTTCGGCCGCGCCTGCCCGCCTCAATCGCGCAGAAAAGCCCCGCCGCCCCCGCGCCAATGATTACACAATCCCACTCCGGCATGAATACGGATAATCGCTTATCCGGTTAGCGAAATCAACGAAAGCTGATTCTGCCGCACCAGATGGGCGACGACACCGCAAAGATTATCGAGGCATAAAGGACGGGCCGGACAGTCTATAACCGTCCGGCCCGTCTCTTAGCGCATGGTGGTATTATCCGAGAGAGAGCTAGGGCTGTGCTTTGGGGAGGCCGATTTTCCAGTCCTCGCCTTCCTTCACAAAATCCATCTTCGACCACGTTCCCCTCTCGTTGAGATATTCCAGCGAGGCCCTGTCGCCGTCAATCTTCTCGTCGCGCGTCTCGGCCTTGTCGGCCTGCGGCCTGTCGGCCAGCGCCTTCAACTGGTCGTCCAGCGTCTTCTTTTCGTCTTTGCCCATCTCCGTCAGGAAATCCAGCGCCTCTTTAGAGAGCACGCGCTTCAGGCCCGCTATGTCCTTGTTCTTGCGCGCCGCGTAACCCGTCTTGTAGGTTTCGGTCGGCGTAGCCAGCGAGCCGCTCGCGGCCGGGCTCTCGGATGTTCTGGCGGCTTCGGGCTGATTGGAATTGGCTGCGGCGGCGGGCGGCGCGGCTGTGGTTGACGCAGAGCGGTTGCCGTTGGCGTTTGACTCTGCCGCTTTCTGGCAGGCCGTCATGGCTGCCAGCAGAAAAATGGTCGCTAAAATGAGGGCCGAACGATTGCTTGTAACTTTCAACTGTAGCTCCTTGAACTTACGGGAAATGTAATTGCTCTTATGCAATGTAACACGTAGCCGGCAGGCCGTACCAAGGATACGACACGCCCGTTATTCCGTCTTATCTTGAATGAGCTGCTGCTGCACGTGTGGGGTGAAACTAAGATTGCTTGCGCGGAGATTTGTCCAGCATCTTCGTGGTGTCTTCTACGACGCTCGCCGGAACGATGCTATCAAAGTCTGACGGCGGTAAAGATTTTTGCGTCGAGCCTGACGGCAAAGCCTTTTCGTACACGCTAGAATCAGCCGAACCCTCTACAGTCTTTCTCGCGCTCAGCTTTTTTTTGAGTCTTGAGTTAATAAGAAACCCCAGGGTCTGCCAGGCCGCTATCAACCCCAGAAAAATATATACAAGGTAGATGACGGTCGGGGCCCTCTGGCCCGTTTTTTCGTAAAGGGAGTCGTAATAGCCGTTAAGAAATCCCAGCAGCAGGCAGCTGGCGAGCGTGGTTACAACGTTAATTATCAGATTGATATTGACCTGCGTATCAGGCTTGTTCCCGCCCAGAATCTTATTTATCAGATAAGATTTACCGGAAAAGTCTGTTAAGAACTGGCCGCAGTTACGGCAGTAGGAGTCCGGAGTCTGTTCGCTTTTTCCGCAATTCGGGCAGAACATAAAAGAAAAATACCGTAAACAATTCAGATTGCCCAACCGGGCCAGTCCGGCAGAGACACAGAGAGAGAGAGCCTGCAAGCATAACGATAAGCAAAGGCTATTTGTTTCCGCTGCTTCCAGACTTATCATTTCCTCTAGATTACTCTGGCGTGCTTGTGTGAAGGCGGATAGAATGAGCGGGTCTTGCTTGCCCAAATCGTGCGAGGCCGCTCAGGTAGCCCGGAGGGTTCCTTTCCTTATCGCCATGTCCCTGTCCCCAGGTACACGTCTGGGACGATACGAAATCCGCTCCAAGCTAGGCTCAGGCGGGATGAGCGAAGTTTACCTGGCGCAGGACATGCAGCTCCGGCGCTCCGTAGCCCTCAAGTTTCTTTCATTAAAGTACAGCCAGAACGAGGATCGCCTGCGCCGCTTCAAGCAGGAGGCTTATGCCGTAGCCGCGCTCAATCACCCGAACATCGCGCACATATACGAGATAGGCGAGGCAGACGATCATCACTTCATAGCCATGGAGCATATAGAGGGCGAGACGCTGCGCGAGAAGATTCACCATCGACGCGAGCCTCTCGCACAGCTTCTGAAATATCTCGTGCAGGTGGCGGAAGGGCTGGCCAAAGCGCACACGGAGGGGATCGTTCACCGCGATCTCAAGCCGGACAACATCATGATTACGGGCGACGGCTATGCGAAGATTCTGGACTTCGGGCTGGCGAAGCTGATTGAGAAGCAGAGCGAATCGGGCGAAGTGCCTGAAGGCGACACTATATTGATGACGCAGCATTCCATGCCCGGCACTGTCATGGGAACCGTGGGCTACATGTCGCCCGAACAGGCGCAGGGACGCGTGCAGGACATAGACCATCGTTCTGACATCTTCTCCTTCGGCTGCATACTGTTTGAGGCCGTCACCGGAAGAAAGGCTTTCAAGGGTAAGGACGCGCTGGACTCCATGCACATGATTGTCTACGCGCCCACGCCCAGCATCAAAGAGATAGGCGCGACAGCGCCTGAGGGGTTGCAGGGGATTATAGACAGGTGTTTGGAGAAGGAGGCAGAGAAGCGCTATTACTCGATCAGGGACGTGGGGGCGGAGCTTGAGGCCCTGCGTCATGATCTTAAGGGCAGCACGGACTCGCAGCCGCCTTCCCCACATTCTCTTGCGAGCAGCGACACGGTGTTGCTCGAAAGCAGCAGCCTGAAGAGCGCAGAGGCGTCGCGCGCGGACAGGGAGGAAAGCCTTTCAGCGCCGCAGGTCTCAAGCGCCGAGTACATCGTAACCAATATCAGGCGGCATAAGGCCGTCGTCATCACAGCACTGCTCCTGCTGCTGACGGTTGGCGCGGGCCTCTCCTATATATACTTCAGGCAGGAGAGCGCGCCTCTGGATTCAATCGCCGTCATGCCTTTCGTCAACCAGACGGGCGACCCGGAATCCGAATACATCTCGGACGGCCTGACCGAGAGCATCATCAACAGCCTGACGCAGCTTCCAGACCTACGCGTCATAGCCCGCAGCTCCGTCTTTCGCTACAAGGGGAAAGCCACAGACCCTATCGCCTTCGGCAAGGAGCTGGGCGTGCGCGCAGTCCTTGCGGGCCGGGTCGTGCAGCGCGGCGACAATCTTTCGGTCAGCGTAGAGCTGGTGGACGTGCGCGACAACAAACAGCTCTGGGGCGAGCAGTACGAGCGAAAGATGTCAGACCTGCTCGTTGTACAACGAGAGATAGCGCAGGAAATCTCCTCGAACCTTCGCACCCAGATTTCGGGCGAGGTTAAAAGCCGCGTCACCAAGCGTTACACGGAGAACGCCGAAGCCTATCAGCTATATCTGAAAGGGCGCTACTTCTGGAACAAGCGCACCCGCGAAGACCTGAAGAAATCGATCGAGTACTTCAATCAGGCGATTGAGCGTGACCCGAACTATGCGCTGGCCTACGCGGGGCTTGCGGACGCTTACGTGCTCTTTCCGGGTTACGCCGTCAGCAGCCCGCAGGACTCTTACCCGAAGGCCAGGGCCGCAGCCCGTCGCGCGCTTGAGATCGACGACGCGCTCGCGGAAGCGCACGCCGCGCTCGGCCTTGAGCTTTTCGCGTTCGAGTGGAACGCAGCCGAAGCCACAAAGGAGTTCCGCCGCGCCATAGAGCTTAATCCGAACTATGCCACGGCGCGTCACTGGTACGGCAATCAGGTGCTGCTCTACACTGGGCGCTTCGACGAGGCCATAGCCGAGATGAAACGCGCGCTAGCGCTGGACCCGCTCTCGTTGATAGTCAACGCAGACCTTGGCGACACGTACTTCTACGCGCGCCGGTACGACCAGGCCATAGAGCAGCTTCTGAAGACCATAGAGATGGATCAGAGCTTCTACTACGCTCATTACGAGCTGGGGATGGCGTACGAGATGAAGGGCTCTTACAACGAAGCGATTGCGCAGTATCAGAAGGCGCGTGCGCTCAATAGCGACCCGCGGGTGCTTGCCCTGCTGGGCCACGCCCACGCCGCTTCGGGCAGCCGTGACGAAGCCGTGAAGGTACTCAACCAGTTGAAGGAGATTGAAAAGCAGCAGTACATTCCCGCCTACCACTTCGTCATACTCTACGCGGGGCTCGGAGACAGGGACAGCGCCTTCGAGTGGCTGGAGAAGACCTACCGCGACCGCACCTCCCGCATGACCATCCTACAGGTAGACCCGTACCTTGACCCCCTGCGCTCGGACCCTCGCTTCGCAGAGATAGTTCAACGCGTGGGTCTTCAATAATCCCGAAGCCGTTCAATTCGCGCCGCTTTTGAATTAGTTGTCAGGCTCCGTTCAATTATGCGCCAGGTGTCGGGTTTACATTGCGCTCAGAGAGCAATCTCTTCACTTCCAGCCTGAGTTTTCTACTACT
>DASVVZ010000471.1:0-4785 GCA_036389875.1 Pyrinomonadaceae bacterium | reverse complement strand
AGATAATGTTCACGCCTTACGCCATCATTTTGGCCAACATCTTCGTCACGTTCCCGCTGGCCTTCGGCGTGCTCATGTCCGTGTTCGAGACCATGAGCCGCTCGCTCGAAGAGGCTTCGGCGACGATTGGGGCAACCAGGTGGCAGACCTTCTGGTACGTCACGCTCCCTTCTCTTCGCGGGGCGATCGTCACCGGCTCGCTCCTGACCTTCGCACGCGCCATAGGCGAGTTCGGCTCTACCATACTCGTCTCCGGCAACCTTGCCATGCGCACGCAGACCGCGCCGCTCTACATCTTCGCCAAGTTCAACGAGGGGCAGGTGGAGGCTGCCAACGCCGTAGCCATAGTGCTCGCGCTCTTTTCCTTCGTCATCTTCAGCATTCTCTTTTTCACGCGCGACTGGCTGGACGCGGATTGAGGTCGAAAGCTTATGCAGACGGAAGAGTTCACTACAATTTTCGGCGGTGAAGAGAGCGGCGCGAGGGCGGAAGGGGCGGAGCGAGTGCCTGCCGCCGCGAGCGTGCGCGGCGTGAGCAAGAGCTTCAAGGGGACGCGTGTTCTGGAAGACATAGATTTCGACGTGTCGGAGGGCGAATCGCTTGTGCTTCTGGGCGCTTCTGGGAGCGGGAAGACCACTATACTTCGCATCATTGCCGGTCTGGAAGAGCCGGACACGGGCCGCGTCATTATTCACGGTAGGGACGTCTCAGAGCTGCCCGCGCGCGAGCGCAACGTCGGCGTCATCTTCCAGAATTACGCGCTCTTTCCGCGCATGACCGTCGAAGGCAACGTGGGCTACGGCCTGCGTATACGCGGCCGCTCGCGCAAGGAAATACGCGAAGAGGTGGACAGGCTGATAGAGCTTGTGCATCTGGAGGAGCATCGCCGGAAGTATCCTTCGCAGCTGTCGGGCGGCCAGCAGCAGCGAGTGGCGATTGCACGCACCCTCGCCTACAAGCCGCAGATGCTCCTCTTTGACGAGCCGTTCGGCGCGCTCGACGCTCAGATACGCGTGCGCCTCAGGCGCGAGATACATGCGCTCCTGAAGAAGGTGAACGTGCCCGCCGTCTTCATCACTCACGATCAGGAAGAGGCGCTTGAGATGGGCGACCGCATCGCCGTCCTCAACGCCGGGCGCATAGAGCAGATAGGCACTCCGCACGAGGTTTATAACAAGCCCGAGACCGAGTTCGTAGCAACCTTTCTGGGGGCGGCCAATCTTCTTCTGGGAGTGGTCGCGGGCCGGAATATTTCCATAGGCTCCGTCATGATTCCCTGCGCCGAAGAGGCCGCGCAGTTTCAGGAGGGGCAGTCCGTCAAAATCGTCTTTCGACCGGAAGATGTTTGCCTGAGCCGTATGGGCGAGATGCCCGAGGGCGCGCGCCGTCTCGTCAACGGCGTCGTAGAAGAGATAAGCTTCGTCGGCGCATACGAACGGCTGTCCGTGCGCTTGGACCTCTCCGCGCGGCAGCCAGCCCTGAACGAGCCGCCGCTCTACAGCGTAGCCCCCAACGCTTCCGAGCAGAGAATGGGCGTCCCCGTCATCGTCACGCGTCCCAAGTCCGAAGCCTCCGGCATGCCCCTCAATACCGGCGACGCGGTAGCCGTCGGCCTTACCTCCCTGCGGGTCTTACCGAACTTCACGCTCGCATCCGAACGCGCCGGAAAAATCGTCGCCGCCCGGAAATAAAGGGACAAAAATTGAGAACCTCGTCTCTCTTTATCTATAACGGGCGTTAGGCTAAGATGCGCGGGTGAATCAAGACGCGGAAGCTGCCACAGAATATCAGGCCAAGTGGGCGAAGGTCATAGACCAGACGCGCTGTATAGGCTGTCACGCCTGCACGACCGCCTGCAAATCGGAAAACCTCGTGCCCCTGGGGGTGAATCGCACCTACGTCAAGCACGTTGACGTAGGCGTATTCCCGCAGGCGCGGCGCGCTCATCAGGTGACGCGCTGCAACCAGTGCGCGCACGCGCCGTGCGTCGTGGCCTGTCCCACCTCGGCCATGTTCAAGCGCGCAGACGGCATAGTCGATTTCGACAAATCCATCTGCATAGGCTGCAAAGCCTGCATGGCGGCCTGTCCTTACGACGCCATCTTTATCAACCCTGAAGACCACTCGGCTGAAAAGTGCAACTTCTGCGCGCACCGCATAGACATGGGGCTTGAGCCGGCCTGCGTGGTGGTCTGCCCCGTGGAAGCGATTCTCGTCGGTGACATGAACGACGAGGGTTCAAAGGTGGCGGGCATAGTCAACCGCGAAGCCGTCAACGTGCGCCGCCCCGAGAAGGAGACCCTGCCGAAGCTCTTCTACAAGGGAGCGCACCAGGCGACGCTTGACCCTCTCGCGGCCAGCCGTCCCACAGGCGGCCTCTTCATGTGGAGCGAGCAGGCGAGGGGAACCGAGAACGTGGTTTCGGGCAACCCTGATTTTAAGAACAGTTCGGCGGCGGCGCTGCTCTCCTACGATGTGCCGCACGCGATTCCCTGGGACTGGCGCGTCAGCCTTTACACCTGGACGAAGGGCATAGCCGCGGGCGCGTATCTTGTCCCGCTTCTTCTAATCGTCTTCCGCTTAATCTCTTCATCGAGCCCCGTCTGGCTCTGGGCGGCTCCCGTGCTGGCGGGAATATTTCTGGCCCTGACGGGCGGGCTGCTGATATGGGATCTGGAGCACCCCGCGCGCTTCTACATGATATTTACGCGTCCGCAGTGGCGAAGCTGGCTCGTCAAGGGAGCCTTTATCATAGCCGGTTACTCGCTTTTGCTCGCGGTGCATTTCATAGCGACTCTGGCCGGGGGCCGCGACGTGCAGAGCCTGCTCATCCCTGTCGGCTTCGCGCTCGCCGGGCTGACGGCCGTTTACACGGCCTATCTCTTCGCGCAGGCCAAGGCGCGCGACATGTGGCAGAATCCGCTCCTGCCGCCGCATCTCTTCGTGCAGGCGCTCCTGGCAGGCTCGGCCGCGCTCGCTCCCCTGTCAGTGTGGCTCGATGCGAGGGCCTTACGCGCGCTCTTCTGGACGCTCGGCATCACGAGCGTTCTTCACCTTTTGATGGTCTGGGGCGAGACGACTCTGACGCATCCCACTACGCACGCGCGCCTTGCTGTCTGGGAGATGACGAGCGGGCGATACCGCGTCATCTTCTGGCTGAGTCTGGCGCTCTCGGCCGTGGGCATCTTCGCGCCCGCGCTCGGGCTCCTGTCGCTGCCCTTCGCGCTCGCGGGTCTTCTGCTTTACGAGCACGCCTACGTGCAGGCAGGACAATCGGTGCCGCTCGCATGAAAGAGAAGGTGATGATTAAGACCGAGCGTCTCAGATTAATCCCGTGCGAGCTTGAGCATTTCGAGGCTTTGCTCCGCGACGAGCGTGAGCTTGCCCGCCTACTTGGAGTTTCTCTGGCCCACGACTGGCTCGGCTTTGAAGCTGCCAGAGACGCCATGTCCTATTCGTATGAATACCTGAAGTCTCATCCGTCAGCGCTCGGCTGGTGGACTTACCTGTTCATACACGGCGCGGACAACGCGCTGATAGGTCTCGGCGGCTTCAAGGGCGAGGCCGACTCGTCCGGCACGGTCGAGATAGGCTACAGCCTTGCTCCCGGCTACAGGCGGCGCGGGCTTGCCACTGAAGCTTCGAGTGCGATGATAGATTACGCTTTCTCGCACCCGCACGTCCGAGAGGTAATCGCGCACACGCTTGCCGAAAGAAATCCTTCGACGCGAGTTCTGGAAAGAGTCGGGATGAAGCGCGACGGGGTAGCGCAAGACCCGGACGAGGGCGAGGTCTGGCGCTGGAGCCTGAAGAGAGACGAGTATCAGAGGAGCTGAGCGATGATAGAGCGGGCCGCGTGGTTTGAGCGGCGGTTCTCGTTTGACCTGTCTGTCTGGATGTATCCGAACGTTTTGGAGCGTCTGCGCGGCACGCCCGCGAGGCTCGAAGACCGGCTGCTGGATTTGCCGCGAGAGCTTCTGGTCAGGCGCTACGCCGACAAGTGGTCTATGCAGGAGCACGCTGGCCACCTGCTTGACCTTGAGGCGCTGGAGGCTGCGCGGCTTGAGGATTACGCCGCCGGGCGCAAGACCTTAACGCCCGCCGACCCTCGGAACCGTAAGACCTATGAAGCCGACCACAACTCTAAAGAGATACGCGAAATCCTCTCTGCGTTTCGCAGGGAGCGCACGGAGTTTGTCGAAAGGCTGGAATCACTGGACGCGGAGTTCATAGAGAGGTCTGCCCTTCACCCGCGCCTACAGATTCCCATGCGCGTCATTGACCTGGCCTTCTTCAAGGCCGAGCATGACGACCATCACCTGGCGCGCATCAGCGAGTTAATCAAAAAGTGGGGAACGCCCTTTGGGCCGTAACTGAGCAGAAACGATGAGTGTTAAGAAGCTTAATGAGAGAGTGAGCGCGGCGCGGCGCGAAACGGAGGCGCGCGGCGAAACCTTTTACCCGGGGCCGAGCCGTATTCATCTGGCCATGTTTCCGCCCAGGGAGCGCTGGGACGACTGGGTGGAACTGGATTCCCGCGCGTGGCCCGAAAGGCGCGAGCGCCGTTACATGCTTGTGCCCACGACCTGCTTCAACTGCGAGTCCGCGTGCGGTCTCCTGGCCTACGTGGATAAAGAGAGCCTTCAGGTACAGAAGTTCGAGGGGAACCCGGAGCATCCGGGCTCGCGTGGGCGAAACTGCGCCAAAGGCCCTGCCACCCTGAATCAAATCACAGACCCCGACCGCATACTTTACCCGCTGAAGCGCGCGGGCCGACGCGGCGAA
>DASVVZ010000470.1:0-11284 GCA_036389875.1 Pyrinomonadaceae bacterium | reverse complement strand
CTCTTCCGGCAGCCTGTCCGCGTCCACGCCCGTCAGCGCGCGAACCAGCGCAGTCTTCCCGTGGTCTATATGTCCGGCTGTGCCGACTATGACTGAATGCATAAGAAGATGGGGGTTTAGGGGATGGGGTTTAGGGATTGGTAAAAGAAAGCCAAGTAGATTTTCTTTTCGCCATCCCCTAACCCCTCTCCTTCATCCCCTATTTAACTATTTCAAAATCTATCCACTGCGTGGTCGTGCGCCGTTTGCTGTCTTTGGCGAGGAGGTCTGTGACGGCCACCTGTAGCACGTATTCGCCGGGCGTCATGTCGGTGCCAAGGCGAAGCGCGCCGCCTGCCGCCAGTCGAGCAAGGTCTGTCTGCTCATTGACGTTCAGCGGCTGCACCTTTCCGGTGAAGATGACCTTGCCGTCACGGAACAGCCGCACCTGCGTCTCAATCTGCGGGCGCTGCGTCTGCTTGTCCAACTGCGCGTTATAAATCATGTAACCGTAATTCATTATCATGCCGTGGCGGAAACGCCGCATGGCCGCGCCAGCCTGCGGGTCAAGCTCAGGCTGCGCGCCCTCGGCGCTGCTCATGGCCTGTTGCGCGCCGGCCGAAGACGAAGGAGCAGTCGCACCTGCTGCGGCCTGTCCCGCCTTCTGCTCGTAACCGCTGATGATGAGGCCGGAGAGCGCAAGCCGGTTCTTCTTGAGGTCCGGGACTTCTATGAACTGGCTGGCCGAGCCTATCTTCTCGTTGGAGGCGTCGCGCACGGCTATTCTCAACTGATAAGCGCCGGCCTTCTTGATGGGCACATTGAGGAAGAAGACCAGGCCGTTCTTGAGCACGCTCTCGAAGGTCGTCCCGCGAATGCGTAGGGTCTGCGTGCGATTGACGTGGTCAATCACCTGCCCGTTATCTCCAAAGGTGAGCGCAAGAACATCTATCATCGCCTTATGCCAGCCGTCTGCCTCCGGCGTAAAGCTCAGGTCGTTTGCGTCTATGTAAAGGAGCGAGCGCACGTAGGAGCCCGCGCGCGGGTCGTTGCCGAACAGGGAGGTCAGCCTGAGGTCAACCGCGTTGGTGTTGAAGGGCGAGATGATAGCGCCTATCAGCTGCTGCTCTCGCGTGCGGCGGACTGCAACCGCGCGCTCGTCAGAGATTCCGTAAAAGCCCGTGCGGGAGCGAACCTGAAGCCCCGGCCGTTTCACCTTGACGCTGATTTTATGAAAGCGGCGCTGCCCGCTCTTCGCGTCGAAGGTCGATTCGTCAGGCCTGTAGCCAATCAGGTAGTAACCGCTCTGGTCTTCAATCACCTTGCGTATCCCATCCGACAGGTCGTTGCTGTTGCGAATGTTGAAGCCGCCCGTCTGCCGGGCCAGATAGATGAGGCCGGTCTGCGTGTCGAAAAGCTCGTTGCGGCGATTCGTCAGCCTCTCTTCAATCTGCTGGGCCGTCAGGCCGGAAGTGCTGTCGGAGGCCATCAGCCCGTAAGTTTGCAGCCCGCGCGCATCCATCGTGTAGATGACCACGGAGGCGCGGTTGGCAAGGTCGGTTAAACGCTGCAAGGCTTCCAGGACTCTGCGGCTGTCGTTGTTGGCGTTGAAGAGGCGGAAGCCGTCCGAGATGAGCAGCACGGATTTACGCCCGGGCAACTCTCTCAGCCCACGCACTATGTAATTAACAGCGCCCAAGGTTCCGACGGCGAAGATTTCCGAGCGGTAATCATCAACGTCCTCCGAGTTGTTCCGGCCACCGTCACCCGGCATGCCCTGTCCGCCCGCATCAGTTGTGTTGCCGTCGATAGGGGCGAACGCGCCGACGCCTGCGCGCCCTAGCATGTTCCAGCGTATGCGCTCTATGGCTGAGTAGAGTTGTCGCTTGTCGGAGGTGAATTGCTGAAGCACGCCGATGCCGCCGCCCGTGCGAATGATGGCTACCATGTCGCCCGGCTGCATCTGCTCGTCCACATATTTCTTGAGCGCGCGGCGCACGTGGTGAATGCTGTCGAAAGAGAGGCCCAGGTCGTCTACGACGAGCGCCATGGTGCGGCGCACCTGTTCGGGCCTGAGGGGCACGGGCGGGGCGGGCGGTGCGTTCTTATCCTCTACGACGGGTTGCTCGGCGGGCGCAGCCGGCTGAACGGGCGTAGAGACGTAAGAGAGATTGGTGACCTGCTGCGTGCGGCCATCTTCGGTAATCTCAAAATCCTCCGCCTTGAGGTCTGTCACCTGACGCCCCTTTTTATCCGTCACGACGGCGTCAACCTGCACGAGGTTGGTGGTGATTCGTACCACTTCGTCCTGCTCAGCCTGAGGCTCCCGCGCCCCGGGGACAGGCGTCTGAGCGAAGGTTGAGGCTATGAGCGAGAGTATTAGAAGAAGCGCCAGCGAGGAACGTTTAGTCATTTGTGGCTCCTGAATTTCCGTGGCTTTCAGCCGCCTCAGCCGTCAGGTGAAGTCGGCTGGATTTTTCCAGTTTGTTATGCGATGCTTTCAGCTTAATCAACAACACGCTGGAAGGAGTAATAATGCCAGAGCAAGCGAAAAAAGGCGATACGGCATCAGTTCATTACACGGGCAGACTGGAATCCGGGCAGGTCTTCGATTCTTCCGAGGGCGGCGAGCCGCTTGAGTTTGAAGTCGGCTCGGGCCAGGTGATAAGCGGCTTTGACGAAGGCGTCAACGGCATGACAGTCGGCGACCAGAAGACCATAGAGATTGAGCCGTCGGACGCTTACGGCCAGCGCTCGGACGCGCTCGTGCAGTCCATCCCGCGACAGGGAATAAACTTAGACCGTGAGCCGGAAGTCGGCATGCGGCTGGGGCTGCAACTTCCCGACGGCAACGAAATCCCCATCACCATCACGGAAGTCACGGACGAGTTCATCACGATAGACGCTAACCATCCACTGGCAGGAGAAAAGCTCATCTTCGACCTCAAGCTCGTTGAATTAAAGCAGTGAGAAAAACAGTTTTCAGTTTTCAGTTTTCAGTTAAAAGCAGACTTGTCTTCTTGCTGGAAACTAAAAACTGAGGACTGTCCTACTCGTCGTCTTCTACGCCGAAGTAGCGCATCCAGCTTTTCAGTTCTCCGTCCGCGCCTGTTTCGCCGTCTTCGGCGGCGGGCGCAGACTCTTTCTCTAAAGCTTCATATAGGCGCTGGCGGAACTCGCCTGAGCGTAGAGTCCTGGCGCCGCAACGCTGCACGTAACCGGCCAGAGCGCGGTCCGAGGTGACGACGATGAGAGTGCGCCGCTCGCGTGATACTTCTACCAACTGTTTGATGCGCTCGTCCGCGTTCGACCCGCGCTCCGCGTAGAAGACCTTTACTCCCTTATAACTTGAGCCGTCCCCGAAAAACTCCTCCGGCGCACCGTCAAAAACTGCCGCCACACGCACGCGCTTCACACGCGCGAACCCGGCCAACTCGTCCAGCAGCCTGCGCCTGGCCGCACCCTTATCCCTGTGCCACCCCACGCGCTGCGCCATCACGTTGTTGCCGTCTATCAGATAAGACATGAGGCGCTTATATAACCGCCTGGCCGTAGTCGCAGTATTCAACTATGGGGCAGCGCTCGCAGATGGGCTCGCGCGGGCGGCAGAGCGCCCGCCCGTGGCGTATCAGGTTGACGTGGAACGAGTAGAACTTTCCCTTTGGCACTGTGCGGTTCATTATCTCGTGCGCGCGCTGGTCCGTGCATTTCTGTGGGATGAGTCCTACGCGGCGCAGTACGCGGAAGATGTGCGTGTCGAGTGGAAAGACCTCTTTGCGGCAGGCGAAGAGGAGCGTGCAGGCGATGGTCTTGGGGCCTATGCCGCGAAACTGCTTGAGATAATCGACGGCCGCCTCTTCATCAAAATCATGTAGGAAGCTCAAATCGAGCGTGCCGTGCTCTTGCCGAATCTGCCGCAGTATCTCTTTGATGACCTGCGCCTTTTGATTGCTGAGGCCGCCGGCGCGAATCGTGTCCGCGATGGTTGAGGTGCGGGCGCGAAGGGCCGCGTCCCAGTTGGGAAAGCGCTTCTTCAGGGCGGCGAAGGTGCGGTAGCTGTTCGTGTCGGAGGTGGCCTGCGAGAGAATGATTTTGACGAGCATGTCGAGCGGGTCTGACGGGCGCTCGTTTTCCGGCACGCCGTAAGCGCGCTCAAGGTTCTGCACCATGTAATGTACAGGCTTGTCCGTGCGGAACACTTCCGCTCTGGACCGCGCCGCTTTAGCCTGCGAGGATGCGCTCATAAAATTCCACGTACTGGGGAATGACCAAATCCGTGCTGTAGCGAGAGACGGCTGACTCGCGCGCTCGTCTTCCCATCTCGCTTCTTAATCGCTCGTCCTTCAAAAGCATAGCCGCGTCGGAGCTCATCTTTTCCACGTCGCCCACTTCGCTCAAACAGCCCGTCTCGCCGTCCTCTACGACTTCGGGGATGCCGCCCACGCGCGAAGCTATGACCGGAACCTCGCAGGCCATAGCTTCAAGCGCTGCAAGGCCGAACGATTCCTGCTCCGAAGGAAGCAGCAGCACGTCCGCGACCGAGAGATAATCTATAATCTTCGGCTGCTTGCCCACGAACGAGCAGTGCTCTGAGACTTGCAGGCAACGGGCGCGGTGCTCCACGTTGACGCGCTCCGGCCCGTCTCCGACCATCACGAGGCGCGCTCGAACGCCCTGCTCTCGCACGCGCGCCAGAATCTCCACGCAATCTACGGGACGCTTGACGGGGCGAAAATTAGAGACGTGCGTGAGAAGCGGCTCTCCGTCGGGCGAAAGCCGCGCTCGCAATTGCATGTCGGGTCGTCGCTGGTAATCCGTGCCGCAGATGAAGTTCGGTATGACCTCTATGCGGTCGAACTGGAAAGTCTCTATAGTCTCGCGCTTCAGGTAATGAGAGATGGCGGTCACGCCGTCCGACTGCGCTATCCCGTAGCGGGTAATCGGCAGGTAAGAGCGGTCTGCGCCTACGAGCGTGATGTCCGTGCCGTGCAGGGTAGTTATCACGGGCAGCCGCCGCGCGGGCTTCAAGGATTCTCTGGCAAGAATAGCGCTGATTGAATGCGGTATGGCGTAGTGAACGTGAAGCAGGTCCAGCTTTTCGTGCTCCGCCACGGTGGCCATCTTGGTAGCCAGCGCCAGCGTGTACGGCTGATGCTCGAAGAGCGGGTACGACATCATCTCGACTTCGTGAAAGCGCACGCGCTCGTTCAGCTCCGTCAGCCTCGTAGGCAAAGAGGAGCTTATGAAATGAACCGTGTGGCCGCGCGCTGCAAGCTCCTTGCCAAGCTCCGAGCCGACTATGCCGCTCCCGCCATACGTAGGATAAACAGTGATGCCTATGTTCATAAAGACAGTTTTCGGTAAAAATCAGGCCGTTCCTGATGGCTCAAGTCTGAAACTGTATTTTACCAGCAAGCGCGTGCAGAAGTCTTCGGAAGGCGGGGAGGGGGCTTGAGTTGGAGGCAAAAAAATTCGAGAGGCAGACAACCCTCGCAATTGTCTGCCTCTCGTCCTCAACTTGTCTCACCTGTAAAGGGGGTCAAGCAAGGGAGGTCATTGTAGTTTTCTGAGGACACTTTTGCAATACACCCTTTGGGGGATGTATAAGGGCATGACCCGGCGCCGCCTCGGCGCATCTAAATAACTCAGGTTGCGGGTGATGAGCCATTTCTAATGGGTGTTTGGAGGCCGGGCCGGTGGTGTCATCACGTGAATACAGGGTATAATACTCTCTTTATATAACTATCGATGTGCTGCCTGTAGAGGCGGCTGGCAATTTTGTGGAGGTTCTATGCCGAAGATTAGTGACATACAGGAAACGCCGAATCCGAACGCGGTCAAGTTCATACTGAAGGAGCCTGTGACGAATGGGACTGCGCGACAGTTCGCCTCCTTCGCCGAGGCCGAAAGCGACCCGCTCGCCAAGTCTCTTTTTGAAGTAGGCAACGTGGTTTCGGTCTTTTACATGGACAGGATGCTGACGGTTGAGAAGACGGACGACGAGGACTGGGACGAGTTGTTGCCGAAATTGGCCGTGCCGATTCGCGCAGCCGAATCTACCCAGTCGGCCCAGTCCGGAGCCGCCGCAGCCGTGGGCGGCGCTATAGCGGCCGTCACGAGCGGCGACCCCAGGCTCGTACGAATCAACGAGATTCTGGATGAAAAGGTGCGCCCGGCTCTGGCGGGTGACGGCGGCTGGCTTGAGGTCTTGACTCTCAAAGACCATACGCTGGCGATACGCTATCAGGGCGCGTGCGGCAGTTGCCCTAGCTCTCTGACGGGGACGCTGATGGCCATAGAAGGGATGCTCCGCGCGGAAGTAGACCCGGACATTGAAGTCGTAGCCGTATAGCTTTTCGTGGAACCAATTTCCTTCTCGGGGTAATTAAAGAGAGAAGACGTTTGGATGAAAGTTGCTTTTGCTCGGATGAGGCGGGTCAGATCTGACCCGCCTCATCCTTCTGTTTTACCCGGTGATGGTAACGCTGACGGGCTGACCCAAGGGGCCCGTTCTCGCCTCCGGAGCTAATCCGGCGTAACATGTATTGTGCAGTCTTGCCCGCGTCCGCTTCATCATATTCCACCCCGTAAGACGTGCGCGCGCGCCGGTATCCGAGGGATGTCACCTCAGACCGAGCCCGCGGGCGCTTTGCCTACGCGACGGCCACATGCTTGACCTGAGAATAACAGGCAGTGAGTTGCTATACACGCCCCTTTGACGCCCGTGTCAATATAATTCCATTGGCTGATTCGCGGATTTGGAACTACTATGTTGGCGGGGCGTGTAATCGTTCTGTAGTAGTCCGTCGCTTTCCCTTACCGCAAGTTAAAAGGAGTGAAAAAGATGATGCCTCGTGCTCTTGCTCTCTTCGGCGCTGCGCTCTGTTTTATCTCTGTGCCCGCCATCTCTCACGCGCAGACGGATACTGGGAAGCCCGCAGCGACACCGCCGAAGCCGGCCGTGCGCCAGCCCGCGAGGCCGTCGCCGACGGCTTCCGCAGACCCGCTCGCGGAGGTACGCCGCTCAATGGCCATCTCGTCCGTGCTCACGCTGGCGGACGAGGCGCGCGGCTTTCGTGACGGGACGCTGGCGGCGCGCGTTCAGATGCGCGCCGCGGATGCGCTCTGGGAGGCGGATAACGAGAGGGCGCGCGAGCTTTTCCGCCGCGCGTGGGACGCGGCTGAAGCGGCAGACAGCGAGGCCTCGCGTCGCCAGGAGGAGGAGCGCCGCAGGCAGCAGGAATCCAACGGAACCTACGCGCTCTTTTCCGCCCCGAACCTGCGTGCGGAAGTCCTGCGGCTTTCGGCCCGGCGCGACCGCTCTCTGGGCGAGGAGTTCCTGGCAAAGATGGACGAGGCAAGGAAGAGAGACGCGGACGCGACCGCGCCCAGAGACGATTCTGTGCTGACGCGGCTAGACCCCGCGCGCCCCTCCCGCTCTCAGGCCGAGCGATTGCAGCTTGCACGAAACCTCCTCTCGGACGACCTTGAGCGCGCAGTGCAGTTCGCAGACCCGGCGCTCACCAGCGTCACCATGCAGGGGCTATATTTTCTCTCGGCTCTCAGGCAGAAGAACACAAAGCTGGCGGACGAGCGCTACGCCGCTATGCTTTCGCGCGCCGCGCTTGACCCAATGTCGGACGCCAACACCGTCTCGCTTCTCTCTTCATACATCTTCACGCCCTCGCTCTTCATCACGGTCGAGCCCAAAGGCGGCGTCAACAGCAGCCGCTTCAATGACGACTCTGCGCCGACCGATATGCCTGCGGCTCTGCGCGGCGCGTATCTGAACACGGCCGCGCAGATTCTGCTTCGTCCCCTGCCGCAGCAGGACAACACGACTTCCGGGCGAGGCGGCCTGTACTTCATCATAGCCCGCCTGCTACCGCTCTTTGAGCAGTATCTGCCGCAGAGGGTTCCTGCGCTGCGCGCGCAGTTGGCCGCTCTGGCGCAGGACATCCCGGACGACCTGAGAGGCGGAAAGAACCAGTGGCTCAAGGAAGGGCTGGTGCCTGAATCCGCAGAGGCTAATGACGAGGAGAAGGACGCGCTCGATATTGCCAACAGCGAGGCAGACCCCGCGAAGCGCGACCGCGCCTTTGCAAGTGCCGCGCTGGCCGCAGCCCGCAGGGGCGACGTGCGCGCGCGCGAGTACGCGGACAAGATTGAGGCAACGAATATACGTAAGGCTGCGCGCGCTTACGTGGATTACGAATTAGTCAACTCGGCCATCAGCCGAAAGGACGCGCAGGAGGCAGCGAGGCTGGCGCGCACAGGAGAGCTGACTAAGATTCAGCGCATCTGGGCTTACACGGAAGGCGCGGGGATTCTGGCTAAGGCCAATCCCGCGCGGGCCGTCGAGCTTCTGGAAGAGGCCCTTCAGGAAGCCAATCGCATAGGAGCTTCCGACGCCGAGCATGCGCGGGCGCTCGTGGCCATTGCGACTCGGATGTTTCAGGTAAACGCGGCGCGCGGCTGGGAGATTATAAGCGATGCTGTCAGGGCCTCTAACTCGGCCGAAGGATTCACCGGAGAGGACGGGAAAGTGACCGCGCAATTCGCCATTCCCGACTCCGTTTCAATGTCCAGCTCAAGCGTGCCGTCCTTCGACCTCGCGGGTATCTTCGGCCAGCTCGCCCGCGACGATTTCAACCGGGCCCTGCAGATTGCCAGAGAATTCAAGACCGAAGCGCCACGCGCCGCCGCCACCATCGCCGTCGCGCGGGCGGTTCTGACGGAGAGGCGAAGATAACAGCCTATTAAGAGTAGATGTTCATGGGGCTGGTCAGCAGCGCGAAGGGGTCTTCTACGTTGAGGGCTTCGCGCACCAGAAAGGCTTCGCCTGCGGCCACGCCAATCAACGAGCCGTAGTAGCGCATGCGGTACTCTATCTGCGACAGGAAGTCTTTGCTGCTGATGCGCGTCTCCGGTTCCTCAGTGCCTTCACGGTAGAACTGTGAGACGTGCGCCCTGATGGCCCGCATCTTCTCTTCCACGAAATCCGAAACGTCCACGATAAAGGAAGGCGGCACGTTGCGAGAGTATACGGAGTGCGCCAGCGCTGGCACCGCCACCGCATCGAGCCCCGCTTCTTCATCATAGCGACGCATGCTGGCGAGCCGCGCCGCCTCGCGCACAATCCTGGCCGTGGCCGCGTGGTCAGGGTGCGGGTCGTCCCAGTGCGGCGTGAAGATGACGCGCGGCCTGTGCCTGCGAATCGCTCTCACCATGGCCGTGCGGGATTCTTCCGTCAGCCAGAGGTGGCCGTCCGGCTGCTCAAGATTAATCCGCGCGTCCAGCTTTAGAATACGAGCGGCTTCGCGCGCCTCTTCCGCCCGGCCTTCAGGCGTGCCGCGCGTCCCCATCTCGCCGCGCGTCATGTCGCACACGCCCGTCCTGTAGCCCAGATGCTTTAACTTGAGAAGCGTGCCCGACACGGTCAGCTCCGCATCGTCCGGATGCGAGAAGACCGCCAGCACGTCCAACCTCATCGGCTCGTTGCTCATTGTCTACTTTCGGCCCACGGCCTGTAGCGCTTAGGGCCGCCCTCTCCGCCCTCGTTTAGCGGTACGCGAAAGACCACGTCCTCTTTATCGCCCGTGTCATAGATGAGCGAAAGATTATTAACCGTCACCTGCTGATTAAGCTCAAGCGTGCAGAACCTGCGCACAATGGCCGCCAGGACTCTCTGCGTCAGGTCATGATGCGCCAGCTTGATGTGCGGCACCCAGCGCGCGGGCCTGTAAGAGAAATCCGGGCCGCCCGCAGACTTTGTCAGCTGATGCCATAGCTCGTGCTGGAAATCCGCCAGCTGCGGGCTGCGCACTATGGGGATATAGAGCACCGGCTCCGGGCCTGTGAACACGCCCAGGCCGCAGCACTTGACGCGGAAAGGCTGAGTGTGACGAGCGAAGACCTGCATCACGGTCTTGACCTTATCCACGTCGTACTCGCCGGACACATGATAAGAGATATGGGGGAAAGGAGTCCTGTATACGCCCCGTATGCCAAACTCCTTCTCTATCGCGGCCCATAGTTTCTCCACCATCCGACTATTATTATCATCAAGAAGGGAAACGACGCCGTGCACCGGTTTTCAACTCCTCCTCTCTAGAGGAATCTTTACGAGGCCTGTTCCGTCAGATGTGTGTATCTTAATGCACGAGCTGAGGTCAAGAGTGGGGATAGGGGGATAAGGGTTTTGGGGAAGGTAAAAGAAAATCCAATAGCCTTTCTTTTACCGTCGATCCTCTTCTCTTTCTTTTACCATCCCCATCTCCCATTCTTCCCTTTTGCCTTCTTCTTTAGTAGCCTGTCTGCCCGGCAGGATAAAAGAGGATGCGGCTGACAATTCTGGGATCGGGCACGGCAGTCCCTCATCCGCGACGCGCATCGAGCGCGCACTGGCTGGAGACTGCTAAGGGCTCCGTCCTGCTGGACGCGTCGGCCCCTTCCATACATCGCATGGCGGAGGAGAAGCTGGACTGGGCCGGGCTGGACGCGATCTGGATAAGCCACTTTCATCTTGACCATATTGGCGGACTCGCGCCTTTTCTCTTCGGCACAAGGAACGCACCGCAGATGCGAGAGCGCCGCAAGCCCCTCAGGATCTTCGGGCCGCGCGGGCTGGAAAAGCTCTTCATGAGTTTCGACGAGGCGAACGACTACAGGCTCCTGAGGCAGCCATTCCCTGTGGAGTTTCAGGAAGTCGCGCCAGTGGAAGAGTTTCAGATTCTGCCGGGTATTCACGCGGAAGCTTTTTCCACGCCGCACACGGCCGAGAGCCTTGCGCTCAGGGTCAGGGATGAAGCGGGCGCTACGCTCGTTTACACGTCCGACACTGGTTACACGGAAGCGCTCGCGGGCTTTGCACACGAAGCAGACCTTTTCATGATGGAGTGCTCTTTCCCGCACTCAAAGCCGGTGGGAACGCACCTGGAATTGAAGGACGCGATGCTTCTGGCCGAGCTGTCGAAAGCGCGGCGCGTGGTGCTCACGCATCTTTATCCGGAGTGGGACGACATAGACCTTGCGGCCGAAGCGAAAAAGCTCTGGCCGGGCGAAACTCTCGAAGCAACCGACGGACTCACGATAGAGATCAGAAAAAGTTAAAAGGAAAAAGTAGAAATGAAGAAGACAAAGACAACTGCTCATTCTCTTTTCTGCTCTTCATCTATAAAACAGCTCCTCGCCTTACTTGTTTTCGCCCTCTGCCTTTTTACTCTCTCCTTCGCTCAGAGCGCAGACCCCTTGCTTGAGATCGGCCGGGGCGGGCGTCTGCAAGCGCCCGCCCCCGCCCCTTCGG
>DASVVZ010000469.1:0-6036 GCA_036389875.1 Pyrinomonadaceae bacterium | reverse complement strand
TGGATGGCGCTGCTGGTAGTAGACCCGGGCCTGACGGCTGCGCTCGCCGTGGGGCTCGGCTCTTACATGGGTTACATGCTCAAGCTCTCGCCCGTAGGCGTTAAAGCCGTGGCCGTCTTAACCATAATCATCCTCGCGGCCATAAACATTCGCGGCCTCAGATTGGGCGCGTGGCTTGTTCGGTGGCTCACCGTCTTCAAGCTGGGCTCGCTGCTCTTCCTGCTGGTCTGGGGCCTCAGTTTGGGTCTCGGCGATTGGTCAAACTTTACGCCCTTCGTAGAGAGGCCCGCGCAATCGGTCCCGCTTGCGGGGGCACTGGCCGGAGGATTGGTCGCGGCCTTCTTCTCTTTCGGCGGCTGGTGGGACGTGAGCAAAGTGGCCGGAGAGATACGCTCCCCGGAAAAGACTCTGCCGAAGGCGCTCTCTTACGGCGTTCTGGTAGTGACGCTCGCTTACCTGCTTGTGAGCCTTGTCTTCATCTACCTGGTGCCGATTGAGCGAGTCGCTTCCGGCGAGACCTTCGCGGCGCAGGCCGGTGAAGCTCTGTTCGGGCGCGCCGGCGGACAAATCTTCTCGGCCATCATAATAATCACTGTGCTCGGCAGCATGGCCGCGTTCATGATGGCCGCCCCGCGCGTCTATTTCGCGATGGCGCGAGACGGCGTATTCCTCAAAGCCGTGGCTCGCCTGCATCCGCGCTTCGGCACGCCCGCGCGCGCCATAGTCCTGCAAGCCGCGCTCGCATCGGTGCTGGTCCTGCTGGGCACCTTTGACCAGATCGTGGCCTACTTCGTCTTCGTCATACTCATCTTTATAGGGCTGACCGTGGCGGCGCTCTTCCTGCTCAGGCGCGGCGACGCGCGCGAGGTGAAATACCTGACGCCGGGTTACCCTGTGACGCCCGTCATCTTTCTGCTGCTGATTCTCTTGCTTCTGGTTCTTCTGGCGGGCAATAATCCGGGGCAGGCTTTTCTTGGCTTGTTAGTCGTGGCGCTGGGCCTTCCGATTTACCGCCTGCTGTTTCGACGCAGGAAGACGGCTCCGCCCGAAGCGGATTAAAAAAGGAGACGCTCGTTTTTATATGACCTGGATTAAGACCATTCCCTTCGATGAAGCGGACGAGAAACTGCGCAAGGCCATGGAAGCGCAGCGAGAGCTCTATCCCGCGGAGTACGCGGAGCCCGTGCATCCCACGCCAGACGGCGAATCATCCGGCATAGTCGCCTCGCACAGCCTCATCCCGGAAGCGCTCCATCACGCCTTCGCCACCTTCGGCGTGCTGATGTCAAAGGAGCTGCCGCTCACGCGCGCTCAGCACGAGATGATTACCACTGTCGTCTCCGTCACCAACAGGTGCCATTATTGAATCGAGTCGCACGCAGAGTTTCTGCGTAGGGTCACGCTCAATGAAGAGATGGTCAGGGCCTTGCAGGAGGATTACAGGTCTGCGCCAATCTCTGAGCAGGACAAGGTGATGCTGGACTACGTCTCGCAACTGACGCGCGATGCCACGCGCATCACGGAGGAAGATCACGTGCGCCTGCGCGCGGCAGGCTTCGATGACCGGGCCATTCTACAAATCACACTGATAGCATCGTGGTTCAACTACATCAACCGCGTGGCGGACGCGCTCGGCGTGGGTAGAAGCTAACCACACCACTCGGACTCATCAGACACAGGGGGGAGCGGGGACAATCCTTGCTCCCGCTTTTTTTTGGGCACGGTAAATGCATCCGTGTGTTTGAGGGACGAATCCGTGGGTAAAACTCCCCAGTAACGGACGCGAGCGAGAGTGGAAGGTGTTATGGAAAGAGCTACATTTAAGCCGGGCGGCCAGGTGTCAGTGCTGCCCGCATCAAATTTTAAGCGCCTCTCAGGCGCATCGGCATTTAAGCCTGTAGAGGCGGAAGAGGCGGAGGCAGTAGAAGCGACCACGGTAGAGCAGGACCGCTGCACGGAAAAGATGAAGATGCTGGCGGGGCAATTCTACAGGACCGCCGACCCCGAATTGATGCGCGAGCGAGCGTGTGCGCGACGCATCACACGCGAGTACGCGCAGACAGACATGGAGGAGCAGGAGGAGAGGCGCGCAGAGCTCCTGGGGAAATTGTTGGGCTCCATGGGTGAAAACGTCTGGATTGAGCCGCCCTTCTACTGCGACTACGGCGCGCAGATATTTTTGGGTGACGGCGTCTTCATGAACATCGGCTGCGTGATTCTGGACGGCGCGCGGGTCACGATTGGCAGGAATGTTCTGCTGGCTCCGGGCGTTCACATCTACACGGCGAGCCATCCGGTAGAGGCCGCGCGTCGCGTTCCTTCGGGCGGAGGCACGCCGCCGGGAATAGCCCTGCCCGTGACGATAGGCGACAACGTCTGGATAGGCGGCGGCTCAATCATCTGCCCCGGAGTAACAATTGGAGAGAATACAACTATCGGCGCGGGAAGCGTCGTGACGAAAGATGTCCCGTCAGACGTGCTGGCCGCGGGTAACCCCTGCCGGGTGATACGTCGGCTCGGCTCGCGTTAAAATTGTCAGGCGTTCAAGGCTCTCCGGCGGAATTTAAGCGCGCTTCTTACTGCGTCTTCTGAGCGAGGCTTTTCAGCTTCTCGCCGCACTTCTTAATCTGCTCGCTCAGCTCTATTATCTCGTCAAGAGCGCGCCTGGCTTTTGTAGCCTGCTGAAGGTCTACCGTCTTGGCCTGGTCGAAGATGGAGTTATTGACAAACGTCATTATCAGATTGTCCAGCACCACCAGCGCCGACTTCATCTGTTTGTCGGTCGCCGCGATGTCCGGCCCGGGGCGCGCATCCTGCGTCTTTTCGCCTTCGGGCAGCATCAGGTTCTCTTTGAGCCGAACGGCGCGCTTCTTTATCTCCGACACGGACTTTTCTATGTACTTCAGGTCGAGCGTAGGGCTTGATTCGACCGTGCGCGCAAGCTCGTTGTTTACTACCTGTATCTGCCTGTAATCTTCCCTGATTTGAGTGTAGGCGAGCGTCGCGTCGCGTCTTTGCGTAGGCGGCCTGCGGACTTCAGCCATCCTCAGTTCCCAGGCGGCCAATCGCCGCTCCTCTTCACCGGCCCTGCGCTCGGCCTCCCTGCGCCTGGCCTCTGCCATCTGCTGCTGTGCGCTTTGGCCGTAGGCCAGAGGTGAAAGCGCAGATGAAAACGCGACAACAGCAGCACCCAGTAACAGGAATCTGAGCAGAGTCCTCATACGTTACATCTCCTTCCGTCACCTCTCTGAATTGTTTGTCTACGGGTTCAATTTCGGCCCCGGGCTTGAGTTTCGCCGTTGTTCTTCCGCTGTCCGCAATTTTAACATGCCGGGCAGCCGCTCCACACGCCAATCCTGAACGACAAAGCCTGTCTCATTTTCCCCTTGTCGTTCCTTTGCCTTCCACTAGCGTCAGCACCCTGTCCACGCCCTGCACCTCAAAGACTTCCATCGCGCCGCCGGGCCACCTTACCTCCAGCTTATCGACGCGCGTTGCCGAGCCCAGGCCGAAGTGAAGCCGCGAATCATTCTGCGAGCCGTAGCCCGCGCCGCTGAAGACATCCAGACGGCGGCGCTCCTTCCCTGTTGTCACAAAGGCACGAGCGCCCGTAGCATCCTTCGGGCTCTTCTTAGCCACGTCTCCAACCAGCCGCAAAGATAGCCAGTGACCGGCTGGCTTCGTCACATTGCGCAGCACGGCCGGCGCTGAGTCCAGGTTATTAAAGACGGCGTCCACCCGTCCGTCGCCGTCCAGATCGCCTACGGCAAGTCCGCGCCCGGGCCATGCGCGTGCGAGGCCGCTTCCGGGCGCAGCCCCTACTCGCTCGAACCTGCCGTTCGCGAGATTGCGAAACAGTAACGGCTGCTGTGCGAAGCTGGTGCCCCACTGGAATTTGTCCACAGCCGGATAGACGTGTCCGTTCGCCACCAGCAGGTCGAGCCAGCCGTCGTTATCGTAATCGACGAAGCTCGTCCCCCAGCCCAGAAACGGCATAGTCACTTCGCCGTGGCCCGACTGAAGCGTTACGTCCGTAAAGATGCCGTCGCCATCATTGCGGCGCAGCGTGTTCGAGTCGTCCGAAAAGTTGGTCACGTAAAAATCCACGTGCCCGTCTGAGTTGTAGTCGCCCACGGCCAAGCCCATACCTGCCTGCTCGCGCCCCTGCTCGTTCAGGGCCATGCCGGAAGCGTAGCCTGTCTCTTCAAAAGTCCCGTTGCCCTTGTTGATGTAGAGCAGGTTCGGCGTAGAATCGTTTATGACTATCAAGTCCAGCAGGTCGTCGTCGTCCGCGTGTATGAAGACGGAAGAGAAGCCGTAATACCGGCCGGGATCGTTGACTCCGGCCTTGACGCTCACGTCCTCGAAGGTGCCGTCGCTTCGCTGGTGATAGAGCGTGTCGGTCTCGCCTTTCAGGCCGCGAGGCCCGCACATGACGGGCGTGCCGCGAAACTGGCAGAAGTTTTGATTGAGGCTTCCGGGCTTGCCCACATCGTTCGGGCTCGGAGGCAGGTTGTTGAAATCGAACTCCACGTAGCCGGGCACGAATAAATCCATCCGGCCGTCCCTGTCGTAATCCCCGAAGGTGGCGCCCGTGCTCCAGCCCTTTCTTGCTACGCCGAGTTGCTCCGCTAAGTCCGTGAAGGTTCCGTTGCCATTGTTTCGATAGAGCCGCGAGACGCCGTAGTTACCGACGTAGATGTCCGCGTCGCCGTCATTATCATAATCGCCCGCGGCGACGCCCATCCCCCAGCGCTCGTTGGCTACTCCGGCCTTTTCCGTCACGTCTTCGAACTGCCAGTTGCCACGGTTGCGAAAGAGCGCGGCGCGCGGCGGCTTCTCTTTGCCCTGAATGGCCGCCAGCGTTGAGCCGTTGAGAAGGTATATGTCCGGCATCCCATCGTTGTCATAATCGAAGATGGCCACACCTCCCGAAGGCGTCTCTAGGATGTAGTCCTTCTGGGACCCGCCCGAACGATGCCTGAATTTAGAGAGCCCCGCCTGAGCGGTCACATCCTCGAAGACCGTAGGAGCCTTCGGGTCAACTATGTCAACGGTGCGGCGCGAGCTGTAAGTGGCCGCCGCCCCGGTCGAGACGCCTCCCATTCCCTGCTGCGGCGTGGAAGGCTGCTGCGCCATCAGGGCTGGCTGCGACTGAAAAAGCACGAGCAGGATTTGAACGCAGGCCAGTACCGCCTTCAAGTTATTTAGCATCGCTTTCATTAATCGTCAGATAGCGGTCAATCTGCGGATTGTTGATGCGCTGCGTCCTGTTTCCGGGCCAGCGCACTTCCAGATAGCTCACGCCCGTCGCCGCACCCAGTCCGAAGAGTAATCGTTTGTCGTTCGATGAAAGATAGCTGCCCGCAGCACTAGCCTCCATCACCTGGCTGCGCCCCGTCCCGTCCACAATAACCACGCGAGCGCCCGTCCCCTGCCGGTTGGACTTTGCGCCCGCCAGCCGCACGCCCAGCCAGTGATTTCTCGTCCCGTCATTACGCAGCACCACGGGCGTCCCGTCCAGCACGGCTAAGACAACGTCCGTATCGCCGTCGTTATCCAGGTCTCCGAAGGCAGCGCCCCGCGCAGACAGCCCCGCCGAAAAAGCCTGACCGGCTGTGGCCGAAACGTTCACGAATCCCTTTCCGGTGTTGCGCATCAGCAGCGGCGCTTGCCTGTACTTAAGATAGCTGTGCGTCTTTTCTATGGTGTCCAGCACGTGTCCCTGCGCGACGAAAATATCTCGCCAGCCGTCGTTGTCAGCGTCTATAAAACGGGTTCCCCAGCCGGTGTATAGCAATGTGATCTGGCCCACCGCCGAAGTGCCTGTGGCGTAAGTGAACGAACCGTCGCCGTTGTTGTGAAAGAGCGGATAGGTCTCGTTCGACAGAGCCGTGATGATGACATCCATGTGGCCGTCCGAGTCATAATCGGCTGCGTCAACGCCCATCCCGGCGAACGTCTTTCCGTTCTCGTCGAAGCCCGCACCGGCCATCAGCGCCACGTCCTCGAACGTCCCGTCGCCGCGATTGCGAT
>DASVVZ010000468.1:0-13886 GCA_036389875.1 Pyrinomonadaceae bacterium | reverse complement strand
TCCGCGCCCATACGCTCAAGCAGCGCGGAGTTGGCCGCGCCCCTTTCGCCCAGCGCATATAGAGAGACGGCGCGAACGTACGGGTCAACGCTGCCGGTACGCGCAATCAGCATGTCCGTCAGAGTGGGAAGCGAAGCCTCGTGCGCGGCGGTTTCGCGGTAAGCGGACGCAAGCCGCTCGGCGATGACGGGCGCAACCGACGCGCCCAGCGATTCTATGACGCTCTTTCGCGCGGTGTCGTCCGAGCTTAAAAGCGCCGCTCGCATGGCCTGTCCCTCTTCTTCCTGAAGAGTAAAGCTTAGGCCGCGCATCAGGCGGTCAAGGGCCCGCACGCGCCTGCGGCGCAGCAGCGCCATAAGGAAATCGTGCGTCGGGCTCGGCTGCAACTCAAGCGCCTGAAGTGTCTTCGCCGCACGCTCAATTGAGCTTATCTCTTCGGCAAGGCGGGAGGCTATGCCCTGCGAGCCTCCCAGTATCTCGTCCAGCACGGCAGCGTGCTCGTCCCGCGTCACGCGATATTCCGAGCGAAGCTGCGTAATCAGGCGGTCGTCCGGCGCGCTCTCCGAAGCAAAGACCCCTTCAAGATAATGTCTGAGCGCGTGCTCGTAGGTTTCAAGCTGCAAGCGCTTCTCCGCCGAAATCTGCTTCGAAGGGTCTGCGAACATTGCGCGCTCTTCTTCTGCGAGCGCCTCCATCACCTTGTCGTGATCCGACTTCTTTATCTGCAACTGGTTGCGCAGGGATTCCAGAAGCTGTACCTCTTCGCGCGTCACGAAGCCGTTGGCGACCGCCTCGCGCACCGCGTCCTTGTAGATTTCCAGCACCTGCGCGGAGCCCTTCGCGGTCTCCTTGCTCTTGATGGTGTGTATGATGAACGCCTCGCGCAAGTCCTTCGGCGGCGTGATGTCGGTCCACTCCCAGCGCTTGATGATGTTCTTGGCCAGTGTCTCTTCGGCAAAGGTCTTCTGCGTGCGTCGAAGCCTGCGCGCCAGAAAGAGCGTCGCCGTCAGTACCACCGTGATGATGAAAAGCTGCGGGACGACCCAGGGGGCTTTCCAGAGCGTAGGCGCTCCCGCGAAGCTGTAGAAGGTGATGAAGGCCAGGAAGGCGGCAGCGGAAAACATCACGTGACGCACGCGCCCGTCATCCGTCTCCGCGTCGCGGCGCTTGAGCCAATCGCCCACGTACCTCTCAGCCAGCCTGAGCAGGAAATAGGTGACGAGGGCGCACACGGCAAGGGTCAGAATCGAAGCCACGGCGCGCGGCACAACCGGCAGAAAGAAGAAGCCGGCCGTCTGCGCGTCGTGGCCCGGCATGAAGGCCCAGTGAATCATCATCGGCTCGTTGACCCAGCGAACCCCTTCGGGCGTGCCGAAGTAGTAGCTCCAGGTCCCCGATTGCAGGAAGTAGTAGAAGTAGAAGCCGAAGACCACGCCCGGAAAAGCGAAGTAGACGAAGCGCTTCGGATTCGATGCTATCTCTTTCCAGTAGCCGTTCTCTTCGTTGATGTCCGGGCACAGCTTCTTGCAGGCCGTGCACTTGGCGCACTGGGAGTTCTGCGTCTCACGCAACCCGTGCGGCTCCGTGTAAATCTTCTCTATGAAGGAGAGCGGGCAGATGTAGTTGCACCAGGTCTTGCCCGTGTAGAAGGCGCCGAAGATGAGCGCGGCCATTGCTATCAGCACGAAGAAGGCGGCTATTGCATGGCCGTCGCCGTTGGTGGCAATCAGACGAATCCAGAGCGAGACGAAGAAGATTGCGAAGGCCACGTAGTAGTAGTTGGCTTCGAGCCATGCGGAAGCCTTCTTCACGCCCGGACGGCGCAGGCGAACCGGAATCTGCGCGAAGAAGGCCAGAGGACAAATTCTGCGCCAGCGGTGATAGCCGATTAAGACTATGAAGAGCGGCAGAGAGGCGACCACCATAGTCCAGACGATGCGCCCCGCATAGGGCTGCATCACTTCAAGGTGCGCGAACAGCGGGACGGCCAGAAAAACCACCAGCGCAATCCACTTGAGAATCTCTACCCACAGCTCCACGTTTGTCTCCTCCCGCCGCTTTGAAGCAACGGGCAGGGATTTGGTCGTAGGCGTCGCGGGTGTTCTTGGTGCAGCTACAGCCATGATGAAAAGTAATCGGCAATCAGCCGTCGACAACCAGTAAAAGACGGAAAGCTTATTACCGATTGCTGACGACCAACTGTTTTTTTCAGCTTCTTCCTATTCGTGTGTTGTGCGGCCAGTTCTGGGAGAGAGGCGAATCTATGTTGACGTTGACCTTCAGGTAATCGCGCATGACGCCCTTGAGATTGCCCACCTGCTCCTCTTCGTTGCGGCGGAAGAATTCGCTGCGCTCTTCGTCCGGCGTCAGTACGAAGAAGAGGCGCGGGATGTCGTTCGTCTTCCCGAAGTTCGGCCCGCCCTTCGGGTCGCGAACCGCCTGATTAAGATAGTCCCCCTCGTCGAAGTTGCGCACGTGGCATTGTATGCAGGTCATGCCGCGCTCCTCGAATAGGCGCCGGCGCGGGTCTCTCAAAGAAGTCTCCTGTACCATGAAACGCTCCTTGAAGGCGCGCGAGAAGGATGAGGCGTCGATGATGGCTGCGCCCGGCGGCGAGGTCTGCTCGTCGGGGATAGCCACGTTGCCGTGGTCGTCCGCGTCAATCAGCTTGTCCCAGCCCGCGACGTATTCAGCGCTCTTCGGATTAAAGCGCGGCGCCGGGACGGGCACATAAGCGGTCCCCTGCGGATTAGGCCCGACGCTCGTGGTAAAGCCGTCAATCGGCATGTTGGCGAAGGCCAGCACCTTCTTACCGTTTCTCTCCACGGGCACGACCTTCATCACGCCGAGCGCCCAGCCGTTGCCGCGCAGGTAGTTGCCCCTGGCATCCAGCAAGTCGTCGCCGCCAAGGCGCGCGTTGTGCGGAAGCGCGGCGAAGTTCGCCTGCATCTTAGGGTCCGCGGGGTCGCTGTAGGTAACTATCTTCGTGATGAACTGTGCCAGCGCATCGCCGTAAACGCGCTTGTCCTTGGCCATGCCGGGCTTCAATTCCGCCCCGTCGAAGAACGATTCGTAGAAGAGGCGTGCGAACGTCTCGTTGTTCTTCTGCCTGTCCTCGTCAGGGCGTCCGGGGTCTTTGCCGCGAATGATACGCATGCGCGGCATGAGATAGACGGGCTCCGCCGCGGCCTCGTTGCGATAGACTAGCCGCAGCTCGAACACCTTCTTGTTCATGCGCGGGCGCACCATAATCAGCCGCCAGTTCTCAGCATTGAACTGCCTGTTGAAGCGCGGGCTGTCCGGGTCAATCTCCTCATTGCGGTGAAGGAGCGCCAGATTCTTGAGCGAGTCCCGGAAAAGCTGCGCCCCGCTTGTCGGCGCGATATTGTTATCCGGCTTAATCTGCTTCGAAGCCTCTATGGCAGCGATGCGGTCGAACAAGGCAGTGATGGGCCACTGCGCGTTGGCCGACTGCAACCTTTCCGGGTCTGTGATAGAGATAAGCGTCTCGACCGCCAGAGGCGCGGGCGGCACGGCCGGAAGCTGCACGGGCTGGGGCTCGATACTGATGGAGAAATTTTTCAGGAGCGTGCGGCGCGGCAGGTTCGTGGCGCGGTCAAACTCCATGATGCGAACGGTGAACATCCCCGTCCGGCCGTCCGATTTCTGCGGCGTCCAGTCAACCGTCAGAGTCTTCTCGTTGTACCTGGCCGACGCAGGCTTTTGAATCAGCTCGACTCGAACGTCGTCCGATTCCTCGTCAATGACGGAGAGGCCGAAAGCTATGCGCTGGCCCACGCCCACGCGCTTGAAACGCACGGGATTCAGCTCCGGCTCGAGATTCGCCGCAGGCGCGCTGATGGTGGCAGTTAGGGCGGCGCTCTCGGCGCTCGCTCTCCCTGAGCTTGCGCTAGTGCCAATAAGGCGCGGGGCCATCATGGCGCTTGCAAAGAGGGAGAAGACCAGAACGCTGGCGAGTTTCAGGCGGCGTGCGGCTAGTGGGCGGGCACGCAGGGGGCTATTACCTTTTCTCATAAACCTCAACTGACTTTGTGAAGGCGGAATCTATTCTGCAAGCGCCTGTAGATGATGGCGCACATTCCACCGGAATTGAAGAGACGCTCATTGCCGGGAGACGACAATCTCTTGAATTAACCAGGAGTATATTCAAGTCTACGCGGCACAGTTGTCAAGAATGGGGGATAGGGGTTGGGGCCTTGGGGATAGAGAAAGAAAATCCATCTCTCTTTCTTTTCCTGACCCCGGCCCCCGAACCCCTATCCTCCGTCTTTCTTAGTTACGCCTGTCCAGATTGTAGTCGCGCAGGCGGCGGTAGAGCGTTGAAGGAGAGATGCCCAGGATTTCCGCCGTCTTGCCTCTGTGCCAGCCCGTTTGTTCCAGGGCGGCGAGGATTTGCTGGCGCTCGACTTCTCTCAGCGAAGCGGGAGTCTGCCCGGCGTCCGCCGCAGGGCTCGCGCCTTCGCTCGCGGAAGGCGGAGCGGAGGAGGCGACCATGACCGGCACGGGCCGGGCCGAGCGCCGAAGGACTTCCGGCGGAAGCTCGTTCAGCGTGATCCGTTCGTCATTTGCCAGAAGCAGGGCGCGCTCAAGACAGTTACGCAGTTGTCGCACGTTGCCCGGCCAATCGTAGTTGCGCAAGGCATCGAGCGCCTCTTCCGTCAACTGCGGGGCGTGCGCGCCGCCGAGTTGCTTGAGGATGTGCGCCGCCAGCGGCTCGACATCTTCGGGCCGCTCTCTGAGCGGCGTGAGCGAAATCTGGAATCCGTTGACGCGGTAGAGAAGGTCTGCGCGGAACGTGCCGTCGTTTACCACCACATCAAGGTTGCGATTCGTGGCGGCGACAATGCGGACGTTGACCTCGACTTTCCGCACGCCGCCCACGCGATAGAAGGTGCGCGTCTCAATCGCACGCAACAGCTTCGATTGAAGCTGCACGGGCAGCTCCGTTATCTCGTCCAGAAAGAGCGTGCCGCTGTCGGCCAGCTCTATCAGGCCGAGCTTGCGATTCTTCGCGCCGGAAAACGCGCCCGCCTCGTAACCGAAAAGCTCCGACTCCAGAAGCGACTCCTGAAAGGCCGCGCAGTTGAGGTCTACGAAGGAGCTTCCCGCACGAGTAGAAAGTCTATGAATCGCGTGCGCTATCAGCTCTTTGCCAGTGCCCGATTCGCCCGTGATGAGGACAGACGCGTCGGAAGGCGCGACGCGCTCCACGAGCCGCATGACTTCCCGCATCTGCTCCGAGACGGAAACTATCTCGGGCATGGCCGACTGGCGCGCAAGCTGCTGCCTCAAGCGTTGATTATCAACACGAAGGCGGCGCTTTTCAGCAGCCTGCTTGACCAGCGCGTCCAGCTCCGTGATGCGGTAAGGCTTCGTCAGGTAATCATAAGCGCCGAGCTTCATGGCCTCTATGGCGGTTTCGACCGTGGCGTGGCCCGTGAGCATTATTACTTCTGGCGGGTTCGGGCGCTCGTGTATGCGGCGCAGGAGCTCCATGCCGTCCATGCGGGGCATGTTAATGTCGCAGAGAAGAACGTCGACGTTGCCTTCCTCAAGACGGCGCAGGGCAGCCTCGCCGTCGGGCGCAACCTGCACGCGATGGCCCATGCGTTGAAGCTCTTTCTGTATGACCAGTCGTAGATTTGCTTCGTCTTCGGCGACGAGAATGCGTGTGGGCTGTAGCTCGCTCAAGTTCCCTGTTCTCCGTCATGAACTTTAGCGGCGGGGAGCGAAATCTGAAAAGTCGTGCCGACCCCTACCGTGGATTGGACATCAAGCCGTCCACCGTGCTCCGTTACAATACCATAACAGACGGCCAATCCAAGCCCCGTGCCGCGCCCGACCTCCTTGGTTGTAAAGAAGGGGTCGAAGATTTTCGTCAGATTCTCGCTCTTGATGCCTACGCCCGTGTCGGATACCTCTATCAGCACCTTGCCTTCGCGCTCGCTCACGGCCAGCGTCAGTCGGCCTCCGTCCGGCATGGCGTCAATGGCGTTGGTGGCGAGAGCGATCACGGCCTGCTGCAACTGGCCCTCGTCGCCCAGGACGGGAGGGACGCTTTCGGTCGCTTCTATGTCTATCTCTATCCCCTGGCCGCGCTTCTGATGAGCAACGAGGCGGCCCGCGCTCATGATAACTTCGGGGACGCTGACGGGCATGTGCTCGCCAGCTCGCGCCCGGCTGAAATCCAGCAGGCCGTTGGTGATGGTCTTGCAGCGAAAGGCTTCCGAGCGAATCAGCCCCAGGTACTCGCGCAGGTCTTCGACTTCGCTTGAGCCGTCGAACGCGCCTTCGCGCACGCGCGACTCAAGGGCTTCGGCACAGGCAGAGATGGTGGCCAGGGGATTGTTTATCTCGTGAACGACGCCGGCAGCGAGGCGGCCGACGGCGGCAAGCTTTTCTGCTCGTGCAATCGCGCGGTTGGCCTCGACGCGCGCCGTCACCTCTTCGCCCACCGTGATAACGTGCGAGACTTCGTCGCCGCGCTCTCGCATGGGGATTTTACTGACGAGCCAGTGATGCGTTTCGCCGTCAGAGGTCTTCGTCTCCTGCTCGAGTCGCTCTATCTGTCCCGTCTTGAAGGCTTGCTTGAACTCGCGCTCAAGCACCTCGCGGCGCTGGCGCGTAAGCACGTCGAAGATGTTTCGCCCTATGACCTGGCTCCTGGGGATTCCCTGCCCGCCAAGCTCACGATTACGATTCCACGCGACGATGCGGTAGTCCCTGTCAATCGCGTAGAGCGACACGGGCAGGCTGTCAATGATCATCTCCGTGAAGCGCCGCTGGGCCTCGGCCTCGGCCGTGCGCCGCTCTACCTCTCGCGCCAGATTAAAGGAGGAATCACGCGCCGCCTTGTAAAGCAGAGAGACGTGCGCGGCCAGAGCCGCCTGCTGCGCGGCAGCGTCAACGAGCCGCACCTCCGTCTCGCCGTAATCCTCACGCCGGTCGAAGCAGACAATCAGCACGCCCTGCGTGACGCCTTCAAAGCGAAGCGGCGCAGCGTACTCGACCGCATGGGCATCGTCACGCACGAAAAATCGCTCGCTCTCTTCTATGAGCGCGGAGCGGGATGAGGGCGCGGATTCAAGCCACTCTTCAAGCCTCTCCATGTGAATAAGGGACGAGCCCTCTGCGCTGCCCTCCCGGTCAAAGACGCAGACGACCATGCCGCGCTCGCCTATCTTCAGTACACAGGCGCAGAGCGCCGCGTTCGCGCCCTCGTAAGTCGCGCCCGCCACGCGCCGCACAACCTGATCCGGCTCAAGCGCGGAAAGGAGGCCGCGCCCGAGGTCTGCGAGAAATCTCAACTCGCGGTTGCTGCCTAGAAGGTCGCGCTCACGCTGCGCCGTCTCAAGGTGAGCGCTGACCCTGGTCAGAAGCTCAAGAGGCGTGGAAGGCTTGACTATGTAATCGTCCGCGCCCGCGGCAAAGGCTTCGACCCTGCGGTTTTCATCATCGGAGGCCGAAAGCATCACGACAGGCAACTGCTTGGTCTTGGCCTGGGCGCGAAGCAGCCGACAGAGCGCCAGGCCGCTTACGCCCGGCATCTCCACGTCCAGCAGAACAAGGTCGCAGGGCTCCTTGTGCAGCACCCGGAGCGCAGACGGAGCATCCGAGGCGGTCAGAGCGCGGTGCCCTGCTGACTCGAAGATGCGACTCAAGCCCTGTCGCACGCTGGGCTCGTCATCGACTATCAGAACGGTTGCGCCCGTCTCGTTGGTTATGCTTTGAGCAGCCATGCTTAAAAATCCCGGAAGACGAATTCACACGAGAGCCTGCCAGGGGGCTCAGGCTCTATCCTAACACATCAAATGGGGGATAGGGGCCGGGGGTTTCAGGCGATAGTAAAGAAAGAATCTCTTTTACTATCGCCCGAAACCCTTGGCCCCTATCCCCTATCTCTTAATTGATTGCCGTGGATGCCAGGTTGTCTGTGGGGATTTCTACAGGCTCTTCGACGATTTCGAGTTTGAGGGGGTTGCGCTGCTGCTCTTTGTGCGTGGACTTGACGCTGTACATGGCTTCGTCGGCCGCGATAAGTAGCTGGTCCAGGGTTTCTCCGTCCGTGCCGAAGGTGGCAGTGCCGACGGAGATGCCTACGCGCGCGTAATGATTCGCGCGCACATGTAGGGCGAAGCGCGTGACGGTCTGTTCAATGCGCTCGCTTAACTCTTCCACCTGCTGGTGGCTAATCTCCTGCACTATGGCTACGAACTCGTCGCCGGCGTAGCGCGCCAGAAAATCGTACTCGCGCAGCTGCCCCTGAAGAAGCTTCGCCACTTCGCGCAGCATCTGGTCGCCGGTCTTGTGCCCGTAGGTGTCGTTGACCTGCTTGAAGTCGTCCAGGTCGAGCATGATTACCTGAAACGGCTTGCCCGTGCGGCGCGCGCGCGAGACTTCCTGCTCGAAGCGTAAGTACATGGAGCGCGCGTTCGGCAGCTCCGTCAGCGGGTCTGTGAGCGCATGCGATTCGGCTTCGGCGTGCTGCACGGCGTTGGCTAAAGCATCGGAAGCAAGGCGCGTCACCGTGTCCAGCAGCCGCATGTGGTCGTCCGTGTAATCCTGTAAATCAACCGAATAGACCGAGAGAGCGCCCAGCAGCCGCCCGTCTTTGACCAGCGGGAAAGAGGCCATCGAGCGATAACGGCTCGCGGGAGCAACGTCCAGCCCCATGAAGTCCAGCGACGGGTCTATGTGATTGATGGGCCGCAGATTGGCAAGCGCAAAGCCCGTCACGCCTTCGCCGGGCGCTATGCAGCGCTCGCGCAGGATTTCCGCGTTCTTTCCGGCAACGTGCGCCGCCACGGCGTAGCCCTTAAGCTCGTCGTATAGATAGACCGCACAGGTATCGAAGGGAACGACGTGGCCTACCTTGTTGATTAGAATGGAGAGCGTGTCCTCTATGTTGAGGGACGAGCCGAAGGTGCGCGCAATCTCGTATAGCGAGTAGACCTCCCTGTGTGCGTTCTTAATCTGGTCGTAAGCAAACAGTACCTCGTGCTCCCTGTCGCGGAAATCCGAGGCGGCAAGCGTTCTCGGCTCGCACTCTTCGTCCGTCACGCCGTGCATATCCAGGCCATGCGCTTTAATCTCGTCATCGAACTTCCTGAGGTGCTTGAGAAAGAGGTCGACGACCTTCGGGTCGAAGTGATTTCCCGCGCCGCGCAGTAGAAGCGCGCTCGCCTCTTCCCTGGTCATGCCGCGACGGTAGGGGCGGTCTTCGCGCACCGAGTCGAAGCAATCTACGACCGCAAGTATGCGCGCCGTCATAGGAATCTCTTCGCCCTTGAGTCCGTCCGGGTAGCCCTTGCCGTCCCATTGCTCGTGGTGGTGTCGCACAATGGGCACGACCGGGTAGGGGAAATCGACGCGCTTCAGGATTTCGGCTCCGACCGTCGTGTGAATCTTCATCTTCTCGAACTCGGCCGCCGAAAGCCTGCCGGGCTTATTGAGGATGTGGTCGGGCACGGCCAGCTTGCCTATGTCATGCAGAAGCGCCCCGGCCCTCAGGGCCTCTATCTCCTTGTCCGAGAGGTTCAGGAGCCTGCCCATGCCCGCCGCGTAGATTTGAACGCGGCGCACGTGGCAATGCGTCGTCTGATCTTTGGCGTCTATGGCCGTGGCCAGCGCTTCAACCGTTGCCAGGTGCAGGCGGCTCATCTCCGTGGCTTCGCGTGTCTTCTCGTTGACGCGCTCGAAGTAGACCCTGTAGGTGGCGTAACTCGCGGCCAGCACGGGCGCGCTTAAAATCACGTAGAGGAAGCCGAACTTTGTGAGCGCGCCGTAGATAAGGGCGCAGGCCAGTCCCGCCGCGAAGAATGTCCAGCTCGTCCAAAGATAACCGTCGCGCCAGAACTTCCAGATGGAGCGGCGGCTCTTCAAAGCCATCATGGTCGCCACCGCCAGACCGTTCAGGAAGTATTGCAGGAGCGTCATCAACAGAAGCGGCACGATTAGATAGTCCAGCCTCGCGGGCATCATGCGAAGCGGCTCGTCCGCTATCTGGGCGTAAGCTTTAAGAACGTAGTAGAAGGTCGAGCCCGACACGAAGACCGTGATGGCCATCATGGCGGGTGAGCCGAGCCAGCTGGTAACGCGTCCGGTCGTGCGGCGAGAACTGACGAAAGAGTCAACCACGCCCACCAGAATTCCCGCGGGCACGCCCAGGAAGAGTACGCTTAAGAAGATGAAGGTGTCGCCCGCGGTCACGCTGGCGCTAGTGTTGGGGATGCGAATCGGATAAGAGCTGGTGATGAAAACCAGGCTCAGCAGCGCAAGGAATTCCGCCCACTGGAACGACGAGAAGGAGAGGCAGTTGTAAAGACCCCAGGCCGCGACAAGAGCGCCGCCCGAGACCATCGCCGACCAGTAGATTTTGGCCGCGCGATTATAATCACTCATGTCTATGAGTTTCACTCTTCTCTCTCTCCCCGAGGCTCTCTAAAAATTTGCTCTTGCGGAAGGCCCCGTCAGGGGGTGAGGGGCAAATGCTTTACGCCCCTCACCCCCTGACGGTTTTACCTTCCTTGCTATTAAAGCCCGCCGCTTGTTCCCTTATGTTCCCTGCTTGTTCTTCGGTTGATAATCGGAATCCGGTTGTGCCTGCCGCCGCAAGTCGCAGCCGGGAGCAACTCGGCATTGCGACTTACGGCAGGGTTTAGGGCAAGCGAGCACGTACGCTATACAGGCACTTTCGCGGTACGCACCCATTCAGGGGTGAGAGCTTGTTGAGAAAAGGTGTTACAGGCGCACGATAACTTCCCTTTCTACTGAACCGAACTTTGTGCGGCATCGGACTCCGTGCGGTGAGTCCGGGAAACCAAATCCCGCTTGGGCTGGCCTCCTGCGCCGCACCTTCTTAATTAACAAGACGCGTGCCGCAGGTCGTAGCTGACAGCGGTTTTAAGATAACTCCTTCTGCGCCGTGCTTTTATCGGGAAAGCGGGGGTCAGCCTGCTCTAAGTGGGGATGGCCCCGCCAGTCTAACTGACGCGTCAGAATGATGAATCGGTCAAACTTTAAGCGTAAACATGAGTTGACAGCGGCAAGTGGGACGGTGCAACCTCAGAGCTTTAACTCTTTACAACGGGGCGGGAATCGTTTGGGCGAATCTGTGGGCGAAGGCGCGGCGGTCAGAAAAGCCTCAACCGGCTATGTTGAGCTAATCAGGCGCAACCGAGACTTTCGCAGGCTCTGGCTGGGGCAGGTCGTGAGCCAGATGGGCGACTGGTTCACCACCGTAGCCCTTTATACTATGGCGCTCGACCTCAGCGGAGGCTCGGGCCGCGCCGTCGGTCTTGTGCTGGTCGCGCGTTTTCTTCCGAGCGTCGTAGTGGGCCCGGCGAGCGGCGTGCTCGCAGACCGCTTCAGCCGCCGCTCGATTATGATTATCTCGGACGCCCTGCGAGCCGTGGTGGTGCTCGGCTTTCTGCTGGTAAAGAGCGCCGACCAGCTCTGGATGATCTACGTACTGACCGTCATGCAGCTGGTCTGCTCGACCTTCTTCGAGCCGGCGCGCACCGCCGCCGTCCCCTCCATCGTTGCGCCGCGCGACCTGATAGCGGCCAACGCAATCTCCTCCGCCACCTGGTCGGCCATGCTTACACTGGGCGCGGCCATAGGCGGGTTGATTACCGGATGGGTAGGAACGGACGCGGCCTTCGTACTGGACTCGCTGAGCTACGTCTTGTCGGCCGTGTTAATCATGACGGTGCGCCTGCCCAGACGCGAGCCGCAGGAGAAGAAAGGGTTCACCCTGATGAGCGCCCTTGGCTTGACGCAAACCTTCGCGGGCATGAGCTACGTCAGACGCCGCCCCCGTGTCTTTGCGCTGCTGATGGTCAAGCCCGCGTGGGGCCTGGGCGGAGGCATACTCGCGCTTCTGGCAGTCTTCGGCGAAAAGATTTTCCCGGTCGGGCGAAGCGCGGCCACGGGGATAGGCGTGCTTTACGCCGCGCGCGGCATAGGCACCGCGATAGGCCCGTTCGCGGCCCGTAGATTCAGCGGCGAGACGCGGGCCCACATGCAGACCGCCATTGGAATCTCTTTTCTAATCGGCGGCATCTTCTACATAGCCTTCGGGAGCGCCACCAACTTCACCCTCGCCATCATAGTGCTTGCAATAGCCCACACGGGCGGCAGTATCCTATGGGTCTACTCCACCGTGCTCTTGCAGCAAAGCGTAGAGGACAGCTTTCGCGGCCGCGTCTTCGCAGCCGAGCTGGCGCTGCTCACATTGACTATGGCTCTGTCGAATTACGCCACGGGCGAGTTGCTGGATGCTTATCAATTTTCGCCGCGCGCCGTCACCATAGGCATAGGCGTCTTCTTTTTACTTCCGGGGCTTGTCTGGTTCATCACCATGCGGTTGTGGAACAGGGAAGAGGTTGCCGAATGGTCTGAGCAGGGATGAAAATTCTATGAAGATAAAAATCGGAGTCATGGGCTCGGCGGACGACACCTTGCCGGGAGAAGCGCGCGATGCTCTGCGCGAAAAGGGCGAGGCACTGGGCCGGGCCATAGCCGCGCACGATGTCGTGATACTGACGGGCGCGACTACGGGCATCCCGTACACGGTTGGCCGCGCGGCGCACGAGGCGGGCGCTTTTCACATAGGAGTGTCACCCGCGGAAAATTTACGCGAGCACGCAGAAGGCTTCAGGCTCCCGGTGGACGCCTGCGACGCGATTATCTACACGGGCTTCGGCCTGAAGGGGCGCAACGTGGTGCTCGTGCGCTCCTGCGACATAGTGCTTTTCATAGGCGGCTCTATCGGCTCGCTCAACGAGTTCACGATAGCGCACGACGAGGGGCGCGTCATAGGCTGCCTGACGAGGACGGGCGGCGTCGCCGACGAAGCCGAGAGATTGATGGAAATCTTCTCTAAGAGGACGCGCTCGGTAGTGCTGCACGGCGACGACCCTGTGCGGCTGGTCAACGCCTGCATGGAGGCGCTGCGCCAGATGGAAGAAGATTGAGCTATGAACGAGGCCGGTAGAGAAAACATTATCAGCGTGCTTCAAGCCAGCAGCGAGATTCCCGCTTCAAACTTTTTTCATGCTGAGTGGGAGAGGGCGCGGCGCCTGAGCCTTGCGCGCTACTGGTCCGGGGAGGCTGCGCCGCCGGAGCGTCACGCAGAAGCGCGCCTGCTTTGGTCAAGCGAAGCCCTGTCCGTGCGCTTCACCTGTCGTCAGGAAGAGCCGCTTGTCATAAGCGAAGCGCCGCAAGTTGTGGAGAAGACGCTCGAGCTGTGGGAGCGCGACGTGTGTGAAATCTTCGTCGCGCCGGACAAGGACGGGCCCGAGCATTATTTCGAGTTCGAGGCCGCGCCGACCGGCGAATGGATTGACCTTGAGATTAGATACCGTGGGGAGGAACGCGAAACCGACTGGCATTACCGTTCAGGCATGACGGCTGCGGCCAGCATTGAAGAGGGGCGTGTACTGATTGCCATGCGCATTCCCTGGGAAGCTTTCGGCCGGAAACCGCTGGCGGGAGAGATCTGGCGCGCGAACCTCTTTCGATGTGTCGGGAGCGGCGCGGACAGGGGCTACCTGGCATGGCAGCCAACGCGCACCGACCGCCCCAACTTTCACGTCCCCCGGGCCTTCGGCCTGCTCAGGTTCGACGAATAAGTCCCAACTCTCAAGTCCCATGTCCTAAGTCAAAAGAGTCTCTGGCTTTTTCTCCGGTGACCTGGGACTTTATTTGAGCAGAGTTGTGTAGCGTGCGCGGTCTTCCGAACTCATCTCGGTAATCCTGATGCCTATCAGGTAGCCCTTGTCGGCTTTTCCCTCTTCCAGCTTCTCGTAGCGTGCCGAGATGCCGTAAATGACAATCGGGTCGCTTTCATCTTCGATGAGAAT
>DASVVZ010000467.1:0-19127 GCA_036389875.1 Pyrinomonadaceae bacterium | reverse complement strand
TCGATGCCAAGCAGCGGCAGCACTATTGAGGCAGCCGTGTTGAGAGTCGCAGTCAAAATCAGCGCCCAGAGAATCGCGCCCAGCTGCTTTCCCCAGAGCTGGCCGCGGTAGCGACGGTGCTTGAGGTAAAGCAGCCCGAAGCCATAAGCGAAGAGCCCGTACAGGTAGAGCCCGAAGGCGTACGCGAGCGGCGTCAGATGAATAGTAAAACGTCCGTCGGTCAGCCGCGCATCCGTCCACATCCATCCGAAGATTGCCGCCGGAACCAGCACCATGCCGGGCGCAAACAGCACCGCAGCGCGTCTCAGTGGGATGCGCCTGTCTTCGGGAAAGACCCAGGCGAAGACGACCAGCGCGTATTGCAGCAGGAGCGAGATAATGAAGCTGGCGCTGACCCACCAGGAGACGACCCCCTCTTCGGGAAAGCCCCAGAAGGCTATGTCCTTAATCGTCCAGAGAGCCAGGCAGGCCAGAAAGGCTGCGAACGTCTGATGCGTGCGGCTGCGCGGCGCTGCTACAAAAACATAAAAGCCCAGCAGCACCAGAAGGAACAAGGCTACCAGCAGCAGGACGAGCAGCATAAGATAGTAAGCAATAAGCGATAAGCAGTGAGTAGCGTTTTTTTACTGCTTGCCGCTCACTGCTTACTTTCCTTCACATTCCCAGAATCAGCGCGGCGGCAAACAGGCTCGCCCCTGATGACAGCGGCCAGAAGTGGCGCGCATCAATCATACCACCTCGCACGAGCGCGCGGTGCAGCGGCGCAAACAGTGTGAAGGCGAGCGCGCCAACCGGCATTGCAAAGATTGGCCCGAAGAATGCGCCTATGCCTACGAAGGCGAGCCCGCCGACGAATCCGGTCACGGCTCCCCACGCTATGCCAATCAGTGCGAACCGCAGCATCATCACAGACAACCTGCGCTTCCCGGCTTTCTCGACGGCGCGGCTGAGCGCCTTCCCCATGCGGCAGCCCACGACAGCGCATGTCACGTTCATTAACAGGCAGAGGATAAAGAAAATTGAGCCCGAGCTATGATATCCCGACAACCCGTATCCCCCGAACATCTTTATGAAGATGGCCGCAGGAGGGAACATACCGAGCATCAAGCCGAAGAGACCGAACGCCCGCCGCGCATCCATTGGACGGCGCATGAGCAAAAGCTCTTCCTCTTCGGCCGCAGAGCGCGACAGCCTTTGAGACTCTTCCGCGTTTGCCGCCAGCAGCCATTTCAGCCTTGCGTAAACGTCGTTGCTCTCAGATGGTCTTTCAAGATTAATTGTGGATGTTCCGTACATCTTTCTTCTCCGTGGCCGCAGAGCGTCGCAGCCACATCTTCTGCTTCCCTGAGCCGCCGCAGGATCAGGCATTCTGCGTCAATCAACTTCGCCGTGCTTCTCACTGCCCGCTCGTCTTCAAGCAGCGAGAACAAATCTGCGGCTCTCAGATAAATTTCCAGCCGCGACTCTGCGGCCTCTCGCCGCATAGAGCAACAGTCACCATCCCGCCCGTATGAAGAATCGGCTTCATCTTCCGCGCGTAGCTCCGCGAGCTTTAGAAGCAGGCGCTGGCGCTCGCGCTGGTAATTGGTCTTTATACGCGAGACGTTGCGGCGATGTACGCAACGCGCTGCGACCAGCAGATCATCACCCCGCAACCCACTGACACGTGCAAGCTCCGCTTCATGCGCGGCCGGCGGAGCGCCCTCGTTCGCCTCCATCATAGCCAGCCATGCGTACTGCCCTGCGCTCTCTCTTAAGGCAAAGAGCATCTGCTCCATGGATTCTCTGGCGGCTTGGGGTTGCGTGTGCATAGCTTCAAGCATCCTGCTGGCCGAGACAGCGAATGCGCGGGCAGCTTCTTCGACCCGGCCGTGAACCCTCTCGTCACGTTCCTGTACGGCGTCGTTCCAATGCTTATGACGCAGCCGCTTTATCAGAATTGCAGCCGCCGCAAGCGGCCATAGAAGCCCTGCGGCTATCCCTTCGGCAACTGCGCGCAAGCGGCTGCTGGAATGGCCCAGAGCTGACAGGTAACGGCTGACGCCGAAAGAAGCGCCTATGGCCAGGTAGATTGTGACGGGCTCGGTCAATCGCATGACGCTTATGTCATGGGCAATGCTTATGCCAGCATTACCTGCCCGCGCTCAGCGCACCGTGAGCCCGTCCCTTGTAGTTGCATAGAAAGCATTTAGGCTTGCAGAGCTTTCCAGTTATGCGATTGGTGAGGGCGATGACCAACTCCTGTGGCTTTGCAAAGCGCCAGCCTTCACGTGCGGCGGCTGGCATTCTGCAAACCACTACGCTCGACCGCGCCATCTTGCTGAATTTGGAATTCACCACCGGAAGCTTCAAAACTTTCTCAGGGGCGAACTCGACCTCTTCGTGAAGCTCTGGTCGATAGATGACTAAGCGCGGAGTGTGGGTGGTTCGCAGCATCAAACCGGCCTCGCCTGTGAGCCGGGTCGCGCGCGCATACTCGAAATAATACGTGACCAGACGAAAATGTATGCAATAAAGCCACGTCCAGCCGGATTCAATTAGATTGACCGACCGCGCTCTGAATAGCTTCTGAAAAGCAGCAAGCCGCTGTGGCTCGGCAGAGATTTTCTGAGGGATAATGCAAGAAAACCGGCCTGTTTCGTTCAGAAAATCGGGCGCAGCAGACGGGAACTAAAAAGAGGTGGCGGGCGTCTAAAGAACTGAGCCGGCGTTATGCAAATCAAACTCTTAAGCCTCGTCAAGGCGGTGTGGCCCCAGGCTTGCAAGAGAAATAGGCGGGAGCAGTTCTATAGCTTCCGATACGCAAACAAAATTGAACTTTGACGGCTTGGTTCTCGTTTTAGACAGAGAATCATACGAGCAATTAAGCAATCATTCAGACTGGAAGTAATGAGTCATCATGACTAAGAAGACCCCGATAAAAATCATCAAACGCAACGAGCGAAGCCGCCTGGAAGAGAGCGGCGAGAACAAAGTCGTAAACAAGAAGAGCACACAGGAGGCTGCGCGCGAGATGGTCTCGACCGTCAGCAACTGGGTCAATGAGTTTCAGCAGAAACGGCGCGCGGAAACTTCCAAAGCCATCAAGACGCTGTTTCCTGACCCGCCGCAGCCGAGCGAAGCTTAGGAAGACGCTCGCGTGGCTTCATCATTCTCTCTCACTGTTTGTGCAGGAAGAATCTGAAGCGGCGCTAACTAAAAACTTAATAAGGCCACCGGGGCGACCTGAATCAAAGGGGTCGCCCTTTCCATTTGCCCGGACGAGTTACAGAAAGAGTGCCGGATGCGTCCTCGGAAAGATTCTAAGGTAGAGCGTTGACACACGAGCGGCCCTGAGCTTAGCATTCATCCCGATCCTCGCCATCCCGGGAAAGAGATGTTATCCACATGAAAAAATCTGAGGACGAGCCGGAAGAGCGCGCTCAACCGGCCGTTCGCAAGGTCAGGCACAAGCAGCACCACTGATACGCGGACAACGACGATTAAAGTACCCTTAAAGATATGCCTGAAAATCAGACGAAGAACGAAGCGGCTCCGGCCTTCATAGCAAAGGCGCGCTCGCTTCTGATGACGGATTACCTGCCGAAGATAGAGCGTTGCATGGAAAAGCTTGACGACGACGAGGTCTGGTGGCGCAGGGGCGAGGAGTCGAACAGCATCGGCAACCTCGTACTGCACCTTTCCGGCAACGTGCGCCAGTGGATAGTGAGCGGCATAGGAGGAGAGGCGGACACTCGCGCCCGCCAGAGCGAGTTCGACGAGCGTACGAGGATGACCCGCGATGAATTGCTTGCGCGCCTCAGGCAGACGCTTCAGGAAGCGGACGCTGTGCTGGAAAATCTTCGGCCCGACGTGATTCTTGAGCGGCGGATTTTTCAGGGTACGGAAGAGAGCATTCTAGACGCAGTCTTTCACGTGGTAGAACATTTCTCCATGCACACGGGCCAGATAATCCTTCTGACAAAGATGCTCACACAAAGCGACCTGCGCTTCTACGACTTTTCCGCGGGCGTGCCGCGCGCGGGCTGGCGATAATCATCAACTGAGATAAAAAGAGGTCTCGTTCAGAGCCCGGCTGCTGACCGGCTCTGAACGAGACTCTACTTTTAGAGCTGATGTTGTCAGGCGCGAGGCTCTGTGCGCTTCGTCAATCAGTGCTCGTTGCTGTTGGACATGTTCATGTTAGACATGTCGTCGTCATTGCTGTTGGAAGAGTTGCCGTTGCCGGAGCCTGAGCCTGTGGTGCCGGGGCTTCCGCCCTTAACCTCGAAGGTGGCCGACTTCTTATCTTTCTCTTCACCCTGCTCGCTGACCATCACAACTTCAGCCTTGTACTTGCCGTTGGGCCAGCCCTGCCCGCCCCACGTGTACCAGAAGGTCGCAGTTCCTGCGCCCGGCAGCTCTATGGTCTTCTCGGAGTCGGGAATCTTGTCGCCGCTCTTCTGTCCCTGAACGTCGTCGAAGTAGAGCGTGCATTTCATCTTCCATTTGTCCGACGTGTTGGAAAGCGTAGAGACTATGTAGACCTTGTCTTTGGGGCCGAAGGTGAAGGTGTCGGTCGTAGCCTTTTCGTCCTTGCCTACCTTCAGGCTGCTGATGTTAGCCGTAGATAAATTGAAGTTACAGGCAAGCGCGGCGGCGAGTATCAGACCCAGGCCGAGCGCCAGATTCCATTTTTTGGTATGCATTCTAGGGGTTCTCCTCTATTTGCCTGAGCGTGTCAGGCTGTGAATCAACTAAAGCTGACGGGAAAAGTACACAAGCTAAGGGCCTGCGGCTGCCCTCGAAGTGTGACACATGCCAGGGCAAAAGTTCTGCTTTCAGTTTGAGTTATTTATCGTGTCAAATAAAAGTAAGGCTTTTCAGAATTTCTGCTTCCGGCGCTTTTCTGAAAAGCGCCGGAAGCAGAAACTTGCGAGCCAGGGGCTGAGGCAATCTACGTGGTTTACGCCCGATTGTAAACCTCTTTTTTAGCGCCAGTCGCCAACCAGCACGAATGGTGCCCAGTAAAAGGGCGCGGCATATTTCTTACCCGTAATCATGTCCACCTGGGCCTGTCGCATGGCCGCGCCGGCGGGCATTCCCTGACCCGTCAACATCTTCCTGTAGAAATTGGTCATCAGGTCTGCCGTCGAGCGGTCTGCCACAGACCAGAGGCTCACGCCTACGGTCGGAGCGCCGGCGTACATGAAGGCGCGCGTCAGGCCAATCACGCCCTCGCCCTTCTTCTCTTTACCCAGACCCGTTTCGCAGGCCGAGAGCATGACGAGCGGCGAGCCGAGGTTCAGATTGAAGATTTCGTCCGTCCTCAGGAAGCCGTCGCCCGCTTTGTTGCCTACGAGCGAAAGCACCAGGCCCGTGAACTGCGGGCGCTCTGCGTTCAGGAGCCCGTGAGTGGCTATGTGTACGACGCGATAGTTCTTCAGGTCGCGGGTCGAAACGTTCGCTTCGTTGGCGTTGAGGTCAAGCCAGGTGTCGGCTGTGCCGCCCGAGGTCTTGACTATCTGGCCTATCTGCTCGGCCTCCGCGCGCGTGCCCATCAGGCGTGCGAGCGGCAGGCCCGCACCGGCAGCGCCGGAAGCGTTAGGAGCTTCTCCCGCCACGTCCTTGATTGCGCTGGAGAGTCCCAGGCCGCGCGTATCGCCGCTCGTCGCAGGGGCGGCAGCCGCGCCTCTGGCACGCGGGTCGCCGGAATTAAAGACCGGGTCGGCGATCAACAGCATGCCTTTGCCTGCGGCGGGCTTGGCCTGCTTTCTTATGACGCTGATGACGGACGCGGACGGCGCGTAAACCACCTCGTTCGTTTTCACCAGGTAAGGAAGCGCTGAATAATCGGCGCCGCCCGAAGCGGAAACCAGAGCTTCAAATGGAACGTAGTTGAGCGAGCCGTCTGCCACGACCAGTATGCGCTTGTCGCCGATGTCCTTGGCCGCTGGCTCGACTGCTGTCTTGTATAGCGCATTAGAAGCGTTACTGAACGCCGTGACGGCCGCGTTGTCGGCAGGGGCGGTTGAAAGACCGAGGCCGCGCGTCTGGCCGCTGGCCACGTCCGCGCCCACCAGACGCGTGCGAAGCTTAGCCGGAACGAGCTGCGCGCGAAGGTCCATGGCCTGCTGGTCAACGGTAGAGCGCGTGGGCAGCTTGTAGAGCGAGACGCCTCCCTTCGTGACGGCCCACAGATAAGAGCTGGGCGCGCCTAGGCTGTACTCAAGAAGCGCCGTCTTATCGTCCAGCACCTGGCTCTGCACGTCCGCGAGCGTCAAAGGCGCGGGCTGCGTCAGAGAGGCGTAGCGCGGGCTGGCCGCGCGAATCTGATTCTCTATGCTGTCATATTCGGTCTGAAGCTTATCCAGCTCGGCTTCAAGCTCCGAGTTGGACTTCTTCTCTGCGTCAGCCGAAAGACTTGCGCCGGTCATGATCTGCGCAATCTCCTGCTGACGATCCAGGTTGTCCTGCTTGCGCTTGAGCAGCTCCTGGGGCACGCCTTCCGTGATGTTCGTGCCCGTCTCTCCGAGCATGTCCAGAAGAGAACGCGCTCGTGACTGCTCTGTAATCTTGAAAGCCTCTGCGGCGTAGGTCAGGGCTTCGCCCGTGAGCGCGCCGCCCGTTGGCTGCGCCATCAGAGCGCGCTCGGCCAGCGCTCCGGCCGCTTCGTCATAGACATCCTTCGTAGTAGCCAGGAAGGTCGTGCGCGCTTCGTCCGCGCCCAAGCTTCCGGCGCGAAGCGATTCGATCGTGTTGATGGCGTCGCGGTAGGCTGCGATTGCAGCATCTCGCCCCTGGTTGGCCTTCTTGGCATCCTTCTCCGCGGCGGCCTGTCCCCAGCGACTACGCCCCATGCCGCGAAGGGCGGGCCACACCAGGTCGGGACGGTTGTCTTTACGAGCGCTGTCGGCTGCCGCCGTGTAAAGCTTGACGGCGTCCGCGAAGCGTCCCTGATTCAATGCCACGTCGCCCAGGGAAGTGCGCGCGGCGACGCGCCAGCGGCGCGCCTGCCCGAACTTTCCGTAGATGGGATTGTCGGCGGCCGAGAGCGCGTTGTTGAAGTGGGTCTGAGCGCTGTCGTAGGATTTGCTCTCGTAATCGGCGCGACCCATGCCGAGCTCATAAATCGCATAAAGTATGAACTGGCGATAGGCGTTTCTAGTCTGCTCGACTTCGTTCTTGACATCGCTGGCCACGCCGGAGGCATCGCTCACGGTAGAGGCGGAAGGCGTGCCTGAGCCCAGGCCACGCAGGCGGCCTCCGATGCCCTTGGCGGTGTTTGCTTTTCGCTGAGCATCCTTGGCGGTGCCCGCTGCGGACGTGTCGGGCTTGGTGACGCTCATCTGCGAATAGGCCGAGCGGGCCTCTGAAGCGTTGCCCTGACGAAAGTACATGTCGGCCACCTTGGCCAGCATCAGGTTCGAATTGTAAGTATCATTGGCCGAGCCGTAGGCCGAGCGCGCTTTCTGATAATGGTCTAGCGCAACGCCATACTGCCCCTGGCGATTGTAAAGGTCGCCCAGAGCGTCTTCGGCAATGGCTACGCCCTTCTGGTCGGAGGCGGCCTGAAAGCCCTTCAAAGCCTGCTCCAGAAGGCCCAGCGCCTGATCCGCCTTACCGCGCTTCAAGAGCCTGCGGCCCTGCTCAAGCGAGGATTTCGGGTCGGACTGCAAGACGGAAGCCGCACCGACATTCGTTACATTACCCGTCGGGCCGGTCTCCGGCCCGGCCGCGAAAGCAAAGGGAAGACCGCTTAAAAAGATCGCTCCGGAAAGAACAAAGACCGGGGGGGTGGTTCTCCAGTTCATTAACATACCTCCAAAGCAATGCAGAAGTCGGCAGCGCCGCAGTGATGAATGAAAAGAAGGATTCGCGTTTGAATGCGCTCTCTCTTCAATTCATCACGCGCGGCACCGCGCCATTCGTCATTGCCTTTTAGCTGTGTGCCAGTTCGAGCACGGTTACAAGAAGACCTGAAGTTGATGAAGCGTTTATGCGTATGACGGACGGTTCCGGCGCAGAGCGCGTAAGACCTATACCACGGTTGACGGCGTCAACTTCGCCGGAGGTCTGGGCCTGTCCGTAAGTCTTGCTGCGGGCCACCTGGACGCGCGCGTTCATGCCTGCCCTGACCTGCGCCCAGAGCGCAGACGATGGACGCCACGGGCAGTTCTGCCCGTTCTGCCCGCAGTGTCGCACCAGGTCATCCTCAATCGGTACGCCCGGCAGCGGCTCGCGCGAGAAGACAACGAAGAGGCGCTCCGTGCCGGGCTTGTTGTCGAAGGTGAACCAGCGAAAGTTCTCGTCCTGTTCTTCGCGCGAAGGGATTTCTATAGGGACGTGCGCCTCTATGTAGTTGCCGCCGTCGTCGAGCCGCGTGTCAGGATAAATCATCACGGGGTCGCCGTTATCCGTCGTGTTGAAGATATAAAGATAGCCGTCCGTGTTCGTCTCAAGCAGTATGCGCACGCGCTCGCCCGTGCGGAAGTTGCGCGAAGGGTCGACGCGCACGGCCTCGCCGTTCTCATTACGCATGTAAAGCGTATAGCCCATGCCTAATGCCGGAGCGCTGTAAGCCTTAACGCCCGCGCCCGTGTTGGCGTTCGCGGCGACGGACGTGCCCGTGCCCTTAGTAGTGGTGCTCTTCGGCTGACTGCTCCTGGCGGTGGCGGGACGGCGGCGCGGCTTTCTGCGCGGGGTGCTGCTGCTGCCGCCGCCAGCGCCTATACTGGCGGAGCCGCCGACGGATCCGCCCACGGAGCCGCTCACGGTCGCAGGTCTTGAAGTGATAAAGCCGCCGCGAGTCTCTTCTTCCTGACCCTGCGCGGCTGTCTCCGGGTTAAAGGTGATGATGCCTGCCAGCAGCATCATCGCAACAAGGGGAATACCGATTTTGTAACGCATGAAAAGTGCTACTCCTCAAATTAAAAGCTTTTGTGAATAAGGCTCCGCTTCACTTGTGCTCTATCCGCACGGTGAAGACGATGGGCTCTCCGGCTTTCCTGCCTTCGGGCACTTTGATAGCCACAAATGGGTCTGCTGCTCCTCCCTGCGAGACGTCGATAGTGGGGGCGTTTGCCTTGTACTGTCCCACAAAGTTGAAGAACTCGCTTTGCTCGTCTTCGGTTAGCGACTTGCCCGCCAGCTGAGTCAGGAACGCTGGTGACTCCAGAGGCTCCGTAGAGAAGATGATTGTGTAATCCTCCGTGCCGGGATTCTGATCGAGCGTAATCCAGTTGCCGTCGCCATAAGGAAATTCGTAGTCCGTGCCCGCCTGCGCTTCGTTGTTTTTGACGCCCGATTGCTTGACGGGCTTGGAAGTCAGAAATGTCATAGGCACGTTGCCGGGCCCAGGGCCGACTATGTATAGATAGCCGTCCTCGGTTGCGGTGAAATGGAACTTAAAAGTCTGGCCCGAGGCGAGCGGCACAGTGCCGGCCACGCGCGCCCTCTCCCCGCCCTTGGTCTGCTCAATCTCAAGCGCGTAGCGCATGGCCTCGACCGTAGCCGCAGCCGGTTTCGTAGAATCATCCGTCTTCTTATCACTCGAATCGGCGATGACGGGCTTGTCCGTCCCGCTCTTATCACCTGTAGAGCCGCCTTTGCTCATGCTCTTGTAGGCGAAGTAGCCGCCCGCGCCTCCGACTAAAAGCAGAAGCACTAGGACTCCGCCTATTATGGGAAGAACGAGCGAGCGCCCGCCCTGTTGCGCCTGCGACGGCGCAGGAGAATAAGAGGGCGTCTGCGCAACAGCAGCGCCCGAAGCGTAGGACGCGCCGCTCTGCCCGTAGGCCGGCGGCGCTGCAGCAGCAGCACCGTCCGTCATCATGGTAGGCATGGGAGCGCCTGCGGGAGCGTTGTTGGCCGTCGAGCTGCCCATGACGGGCGAGGTTGAAGACGAAGGCGGCTGTGACTGCTGGCCCGTGTACTGCTGCGGCGGCTGATTGGCCCAGGGTGCAGGGCTGTTGTCGGGCGGCCTCGGCGGCGCGTCCATAGTGACCATGGTGGGCGCGGCCACGTCTGTTCCCGTCTGCCTCACCTCGGGCTGTCCCATGTTCGTAGGCGTCCCCGCAGGCGGCGCGCCCGTGCCCGTCTGCGAAGCGCTGCTGTCGCTGCTGCTGCTGCTCTGCGCGTCCGGCGTCGAGGTGGAGAGCGAGGAACCTGTGCTTGATAGCTGCGGCATTCCTAGCGAGGCGCGAAGCTCATTGGCGAACTCGCCCGCCGTGGCCTGACGGTCGCCTCTGTCCTTGGAGAGCGCGCGCTGAATCGCCAGGCTGAAGCCCTGCGGCACGTCCGTCATGAACTCGTGAAGCGGCTGCGGCATGGCCTTGACGTGCTGTCCACGGAGTTCCGCGAGCGTCAGCCCCATAAAGGGCTTGCGCCCCGCTACAAGCTCGTAAAAGACCGCGCCCAGCGAGTAGATGTCCGCGCGCCCGTCCACCTCTTCCTTGCGGTCACGCGGGACTTCGCCCCACTGCTCGGGCGACATGTAATAGGGCGTCCCTAGGATTTGTCCCGCGACCGTAAGAGCGGTCGTCCCCGGAGTTGCTGCGCCGGAGCCCCCGGCCAGGTCGCTGATTTTGGCTATTCCCAAATCCAGAAGCTTAACCACCGGCTCGCCGTCAACGGGCTTGCCCATCATAATGTTCTCTGGCTTAAGGTCACGGTGGACTACGCCCTGGGCGTGCGCGGCATTGAGGACGCTCGTTATAGACTCAAGCGTCTGGAAAGCCTCCCGCGGCGTAAAGCGTCCCTTCTCTTTCAACTCGGCGTCGAGCGTGCGCCCTTCTACGTACTCCATGACCATGTAGGTCATGCCGTCGGGCGTTGTCCGAAGGTCATAAACCTGCACGGAGTTCGGATGACGAAAGCGGCGCGCGGCCTGTCCTTCGCGGCGAAAGCGGCGCAGCCACTCGGCGTTATTGCGCATCTGCGGCGGCAGCACCTTTATCGCCACCCGGTCGCCTAAGAGAATGTGGCGAGCGCGGTAGACTGCGCCCATGCCGCCTTTGCCAAGCATGGCTTCGATGTGGTACTGGCCGTCGAGGGTGGAATCAACGAGACTGGTTACGTCTTCCTCCAGCACCTCTCCGTCCGTGGCGCAGAAGCTCACGCTGTCTTCATATTTAGCATTACAGATTGGGCAGTATTTCATCTTCTGATTGTTTCAGCTCAAAGCAAGAGCAATCGGGTCGGGTGTGTTACTCGCGCCGAAGATTTATTTTGATGTCGAAGACGACAGCTTTGTCACCTGCGTTTTCGCCGCTTAGCTTGACGAGGGCAGTCCTCACGTTCCTTTCGCCTGAGAAGGTGACTGTGGTGGACGGCGAATTTTTCCTCAAATCCTCTAAAAGCTCTCTGTCTTCCGCTGTTAATTTACGAAACGTGCCGTCAAAGGGCAACGTCTCAGACGCAAACGAGAATTTCAGAGGCTGCGTCGAGAAGATTGCGGTAAAGATTTCCTCGCCCGGAGCGTCGTCCAGCTTGACGCGCGCAAGCACCGGCGCCGGAGTTTCTTCGCCGGCCTCAACCTGTTTGCCGGCCTCCAGGTCGCCCAGCGGGATGACTACCGGGCTCTTCTGCGAATCACGACCAATCATGTAAATATAACCGCTTTGGCTCGCCGTGAAAACAAATTGCAGGCTCTGTCCGGTCGCGACCCTTTCTTCGCCCGCAGTTCGCTTCTGTTCGTCAAGCATGGACGGGCTCAAGAGCAGGTGATAACGGATGAACTCTTTCGCCGCGCCGGGCACGGAAGTGTTCGAGGCGGCGCGGTTGGCGTTCGTGCTGCCGCTACCGGCTGCGGGCGCGCCCTGACTGTTTCTGTTGGCGGGCGCGCTCGCTGTCGTGGCGCTTCGCTCCGCGCCAGTCCAGAGGCTTCGGATGATGGAGTAGCCGCCCGCAAACACGGCTATGACCGCCACCGCCGCCACCGTCAAAGTCACCTGGCAGCCGCGCGAAGAGGTCAGGCCCAAAGTCCATGAACGTTTAGCCTTCTCTGATTTTGCGCCCGTTTCTACTTTCGAATCAGCGGGCCGGGCCTGCGCCATTGGAAGATGGGTCGCATCTATAAAGGGCATCCCGTCTTCCTGTGTGTTGCCGCCCGCCGGAATCGTTTTCCCGAACTCGCCCCTGATGGTAGGGGCTGTCGCTCGCTCATCCACAGTCGAAGCGCCGGACGATTGCGCTTCGCAGGCCGTGCGAAGCTCCGACGCGAACTGGCCAGCCGTAGCCTGCCTGTCGCCTCTGTCTTTAGACATGGCGCGCTCGACTGCCTCAGACCATTCGGCCGGCACGTCTCTCAAAACTTCTGCGAGCGGTCGCGGCCTCTCCTTACAATGAGCGTGGCGAAGCGAGAGGACGGACGATTGCTGGAAAGGGAGCGCGCCCGCAGTCATCTCATAAACGACTACGCCCAGAGAGTAGATGTCTGCGCGCCCGTCTATGGACTCTACGCGGTCGCGCGGCATCTCTCCCCACTGTTCGGGGGCCATGTAATAGGGCGTGCCGAGGAACTGGCCCGAGCGAGTGAGGGCCGTGGCGTCATCGGCAGGACTGTTGATTCTGGCTATCCCCAAATCCAGCAGCTTAACGCTCTGCCCGTCCGCCGTAATCATGATGTTGGAGGGCTTTAAATCTCTGTGCACGACTCCGGTGGAGTGCGCCGCATCGAGCACGCCCGCCACCTGTTCGATGATGTGCAGGCTCTCCGCGGGTTGCAGGCGGCCTCCGCGAGAGCGTGCGAACTGATCAAGAGTCTGCCCCTCGACGTACTCCATGACCAAGTAGACTTCGCCCTCCGAGGAAGTGCGAAGGTCATGGACGATGACTGCGTTCGGATGGCGGAAGCGCCGTGCGGCCTGCCCCTCTCGCTGAAAGCGGCGGAGCCACTCGGAGTTGTGACGCATCTCCGGCGGAAGGATTTTGATGGCGACTCTGTCGCCCAGCAGAGTGTGACGTGCGCGGAAGACTGCGCCCATCCCGCCCTCTGCAATGAAAGCCTCTATCTCGTACTGCCCGTCCAGCTTCTGCCCGACCCTGCTCTGGTGGTCAACCTCAAGAGGCTCGCTGTCGCGCGGACAAAAGCTGACCGCGTCCCCGTAGCGAGTCCCGCATTTTTGGCAGACTTTCATCCGTAGAAACTACTGATAAATCCTCTCGGCGTACTCTTCCACCATGCGGTTGCTGTTGAAGACGGGCGCAAGGGTTTCGAGCGAGCGCTTCATCATAGACACCCAGAGGTGCGGGTGTCCTTCGGGCTCGTTTCGCTGGTAGTAGAGCGGTATGACCTGCTCTTCCAGCACTCGGTAGAGTGATTCGGCGTCGCGCGCGTCTACCGTCTCCGTAGAATCGTCGCTCGTGCCGGCGTCGCCTACGGCCCAGCCGTTCGCGCCGTCATAGCCCTCCATCCACCAGCCGTCAAGCACGGAAAGATTCAGGCCGCCGTTCATCGCAACCTTCTCGCCGCTCGTGCCGGAAGCCTCCTGCGGCTTGCGCGGAACGTTGAGCCACACGTCCACGGACTGAACGAGCTGGCGCGCAATCTCCTGGTCGTAGTCCTGTAAGAAGACCGCGCGGTGCATCACCAGCGGATGATATTTCCAGCGCGCCAGTTGTTGAAGTATGAGCTTTGCTCCCTGATCCTGCGGGTGAGCCTTGCCCGCGAAGACGAACTGCACTGGCCTCTCTTCGTCCAGCATGATGCGCTGCAAACGCTCGGGCTCGGTCAGCAGCAGGCTCCAGCGCTTGTAGCCCGCCACGCGTCGCGCAAACCCTATCGTCAAAGCGTCCGGGTCAAAGAGTATGCGCGCCGCTTCTATGTAGTCGCGCGACTCGTTTCGCTGAAGGCGCGCGTGCAGCGAGCGGTGGCGCACGAAGGCCACCAGGCGCTGCTTCAACAGGTGATGAGCGCGCCAGAGTTCTTCATCAGGGATGCGCTCGATGCCCGCGCGCCAGCGCTCGCGCTCGTGCGTGCAGACGTGCGTCCAGTCTTCGCCCACGTACTTTTCCAGCAGCGCCCGTATCGAGGGCGCGACCCAGGTGGGCATGTGTACGCCGTTAGTGACGTAGGTGATGGGAACGTCCTCTGCCTCACTGCCGGGAAAGAGCCTCTGCCAGAGGGCGCGCGATACTTCGCCATGTTTTTGACTGACGCCGTTGGTGGAGCGGCACATGCGAATCGCCAGCGGCGTCAGCCCGTACCACTCCAGGTCGTTACTGGTATCGACCCGGCCCAGGTCCAGAAACTCGTCGTGCGTCAACCGAAGCGCCTGCTCGTAAGAGTCGCCGAAACATTTTTCCACGACCGCCGGCTCGAACTCGTCGTTGCCTGCCGCGACGGGCGTGTGAGTGGTGAAGACGCAGCGCTCGCGCACTATGCGCGCGGCATCTTCAAAGGCGAGATGTTCCGGCCCTTCGGTTAATTCGCGCGCCAGCTCCAGCGTGAGAAAGGCCGAGTGGCCTTCGTTCAGATGAAAGACGTGCGGCTCGATTTCCAGATGACGAAGCAGGCGCACGCCGCCTATGCCGAGCATCATCTCCTGCACCATACGGGTTTCGCGGTCGCCGCCGTAGAGGTGCCCCGTCACCCAACGGTCGAGCTCTTCGTTCTCGGGAATGTTCGTGTCCAGCAGATAGAGCGAGACGCGACCGACAGAGACGCACCAGGCTTGAGCGCGAACCCTCCGGCCTCGCATCAGGACTTCGACATAAACCGGCTCGCCCTGCTTGTCCGTCACGCGCTCAATCGGAAGCTCGTTCGGACGAGTCTCGCCGTAGTGCTCTTCCTGCCAGCCGTCGCGCGTCAGGCGCTGGCGAAAGTAGCCGTAGCGATAGAGCAATCCCACGGCCACGAGCGGAAGATTTATGTCGCTCGCAGACTTCAGGTGATCGCCCGCCAGGATGCCAAGGCCGCCCGAATAAAGCGGCAGCGAGTGATGAATGCCGTACTCGGCGCAGAAGTAGGCGACCGGGCTCGCGCCGGTCGTCTTTGTCTCGCCCCCGCTCGTTCGCCACGAATCGCGATCGGCAATGTAGGCGTCAAACTTTTCCGCCAGACGCCCGACGCGCTCTATGTAGCCGGGGTCGGTGGCCATCTGCATCAATCGAAAGTCGGAGACTTCCTTGAGAAGTCTGCGGGGGTTGTGCTCGCACTCTTCCCAGACGGAGGGGTCAAGGTCACGGAAGATGAAGTTGCCATCGCCCGCCCAGCTCCACCAGTAATTCCATGCCAGCCGCTTGAGGGGCGCGAGCGGCGCCGGCAGATTCCTTTCGTTATGAATATCTCTTTCCTCTACCTCTATGGAAGCCTGAACCATTTATCTGAATCCTATGTTTGCGAAATGAATTAAAACGTCGTGGCGTAAAAAATTTTTCAGCCGAATCTGTGATGCCTGAGAAACATTTTGGCGTCGGAGGGCTCGAAGAAGACCAGCCGCACCTCTCTTAACTTATCATCATTTTCCAGAAAAGCTTTAATGGCCCCGGAAGAGACGGCGGCGGCCTCGTGGCGCGGGTAAGAGAAAGCGCCGGTAGAGATTGCCGGGAAAGCCAGGGAAGAGAGAGCGTGACGGGCAGCAAGCCGAAGAGAATTTCGGTAGCAGGCAGAGAGGATTTCCGGCTCCTCTCCACGGTGCGTTCCGTAAATGGGGCCGACCGTGTGAATCACGTATCGCGCAGGAAGCCCGCCGCCGGTGGTAATGACGGCCTCGCCCGCGGGCAGCCCTTCCGGGTAGAGATTGCGACGTATCGCCCGGCACTCTTCCAGAATGACGGGGCCGCCCGCGCGGTGAATCGCGCCGTCCACGCCTCCGCCCCCGAGCAGGGACGAGTTGGCCGCGTTGACCAGAGCGTCTACAGACTGGCGTGTGATGTCGCCGACCAGAACCTTTACGCGGCCATACAGGAATGTTTCCAGAGCCTCTTCAGTCAAACTCTTCTTCATCCTCGCGCGGCTCTACGCTGATTTCGTCGAACATGTCGTATAGTCGAAGCGTATCGGCGACGCCGCGCGCGCGTCGCTCGGTAAGCGGGCGCTCCGGGTCTGCGCTGGCTATCTCGAAGAGGCGGTCATCCAGTTGCCGCACGCCCAGAATTCCCAGGGCCACGCCCGGCGTGACCTCTATATCCCCCAGGTTGTGTATGCGGAAGCGCCCGGTCTGCTCTACCCAGTCCTCTATGAACGGGTCGCGCAAGGCATGTTCGGCTTCGGACTCCGTCAGGTAAGCGCCTTCAACTATGAGACAGTATTCGCGTCCTTTGGTCATGGCACGAGAGAAGACTTTATCACCCCCGGGCGGCGCACGGCAAAATTTTTTAATGCTCTAACAAGAGGAGGAAGGACGCTAAAAAGGAGAGAGGGCCGCAAGCGGGCCGCGCTCGAAAAATGAGGGGGCTGCCCGGTGGAAGGGCAGCCGTCTCCGTGGGGCGTGAAGGAAAGGGTAATCGTCCGGTCAGGAACCTTTGCCTGTAGGGGGCCAATCTCCGGCGCGACGCCTTCCATGAGCTTTTCATAGAAGGTTAATCATCACTCTCTAATTGCTAATGACGGGAAAGAGAAAAGGTAACAAGAAAAAGTTTCATAATAAACGCGAACAGCTTGCTTACAGGGTTCAATGTTATACAATGCGGCTTGGTCATACCGCTTTCAATTACTGATAGATGATTGATTTGAGCCGGTAAGACGGTTGATGCTCGCGCCAGGCTCACGCGCTCTGTGAATTGAGCATCAGTAAAATCCTATCCGAATGACAGATTCTCCCAGAGACAGCTCAAGACAGCGTCATCAAGTAGACCGCGAGGCTTTCGCGCGGTTCCTAAAGTTTCTCTCGCCCGACGAAGAGACGGCCGCGCGAACCTACACGCGCATGCACGAGAAGCTGGTCGGTTTCTTTAATCTCAAAGGCATTTCGGACCCGGTCAGCGCCGCTGACGAAACCATTGACCGCGCAGTCATCAAGATAGAGGCCGGAACAACCGTCTCGGACGTGCAGAAGTACTGCTCCGGCATAGCTCGCAACATCGCGCGGGAAAGACTGCGGCTGGCGGCGCGCGAGACCTCCGCGTTTCACAATTTTATAGAGAACCTGGAGAACAACTCGGACGAGCAGGTCGAGAGAATCTACAACCTTCTGAAGCCCTGCTTTGAGCAGCTATCCGTAGAAGAGCAGCGGCTGCTTATGGCCTACTGCCAGATAATACAGGGGCGCGCACGCGCCGAGCACCGACGCCAGCTGGCCACGGACATGCAGACTACCGTGCTGGCTTTGCGTATGCGCGTGACGCGGCTCAGAAATAACCTGTCCGATTGTGTCAAAAACCTCTCAAATGCGGCTTAAGGGCTTTTTAGTCTGCAACGAATCGTAGATTTAGAGCATACTTATTAGGGATGTTATTGGATTTGCTGCGAGGGGGCAGCCACTCTCACGCTAAAGAATGACTGAAGAACGCATTATCGCTTACCTGCTTAAAGAACTGCCTGAAGAAGAGCTAGAGCGGTTTGAGGATGAATGTCTCGCACAGGAGAGCTGGCCTGCCGAGATTTCACTGATAGAAGAAGAGCTGATAGACGCCTATCTGCGCAAAGAGCTGACAGAGGAGCAGCGCGGGCGTTTCGAGCAAAATTACCTGACCACGGAGGCCAGGCGCGAGCGCGTCGTGATGAGCGCGGCGCTCATTAGACATCTGGATGAGCGGTGCGCCACGGCAAAGCCTGAGCCCGTCGCATCGTCCGAGCCAACTTGGGCGGAGCGGCTGCGTGCCTTCTGGGGCGCACAATCGTGGGCGCTGCCCGCCGTCGCAGCCTGTCTCATTGTGGCCGTTATCGCGGGCGCGTTGTGGCTAGCGCTCTTTCGCACCCCGGAACCTGCCACCTTTGCCGCGCTCACCCTTTCCATAAGCCAGAGCAACCGCGCCGACTCTGCTCAGGCCGGAAGAGTCAGGCTCCCGCTCAACGCAGATGCTCTGAAGATCTCCTTAACGCTGCCAGAGCGCGTCCCGGCCGCGACAGGCTATCGCGCAGAGTTAGAACATGAGGCGGGAGAGACAAAGTCGCTGGAGATAGCCGGACAGGATGCCCGGTCGGTCGCGGTCGTAGTACCCGGCTCTGAACTGCGGCGCGGGCGGTACGCCGTAAAACTCTTCGTGAAGAGACAGGACGCGGCGGAAGAGCGAGTGCCGGGAAGCTACTTCTTCACAGTAGAGTAGGCGGGCCTCTGCGCGCTCTCTACGCCGGACGCATTCTACGTAAATTCCACCAGACAAGACCTCCCAGCAGTAGCGCTGCGACCGCCGGCACAAGCCATCTCAACCACCCGCCCGCCTCTCTACCGTGCGGGCTCTTAATGACACTGTGATACTCGCCCTGCAAAGTGAACGCGGCCCAGTAATAGGGCGAGCGCCACTGAGATTCCTGTCGTATGCTGTTCTGCGCCGCGCGCAGGGCCGCCGCGGGCGTCATGCCACGTTGCAGCATGTTGGCGTAGAAACGCTTCATAAGCTCCGCAGTGGCTTCGTCATCCACCTTCCATAAACTCGCCACGACGCTGGACGCGCCAGCGTGCATGAAGCCGCGCGTCAGGCCAATGAGCCCTTCGCCTCGTACCTCTTTGCCAAGGGCAGTGCGGCAGGCGCTCAGGACAACCAGGTCTACGGGAGCGCGCAGGCCGTAGATGTCCTGTAATCCCAGATAGCCCTCCTGAGCCTGCCCGTTGCGGTTAATGGTCGAGAGCAAGAGCCCGGAGTTTTCCGGTCGCACGGGATCCAGGAAGCCGTGCGTGGCGAAATGAAGAATCGCAAATTTGGTCAGGTCGGTGCTTTGCAGCCGTTCGCGCGTGGCGTCAAAGCCAGCCGCCATAACAATCTCGTCGCCGGACACGACCCGTCCCAGGTTGGACAGCTCCCGCCCGGCATAAAAGAGCGGCTGTATCAGAGAAGGGTCCACCGTATCGCCGCTTAGCTGAAGGTCACGCGCGGCGCGCTTGTAGCGCTCATTCTGCTGTTCGGGGAGCGAAGCGGCCTGGTCACCCTCGCCGCCCTGCTCTTTGCGCTGCGCGTAGTTGGAAGCAAAGACCGGGTCACCGAAAGCCGCCAGCACCTTGGCTGGAGCCTCGCGCCGCGCTGTCTCTTCGCGCAACTGGCCGAGG
>DASVVZ010000466.1:0-3446 GCA_036389875.1 Pyrinomonadaceae bacterium | reverse complement strand
CTCTTCTTCCAATGAGCGGCGGCCAAGCACTGCTTCCATCTCCTCGCGCCGTCGCCCGTAAACGGCTTCGAGGATGCGTCTCTCAAGGTAAGTGGTGAACCCTTCGTTGAGCCAGAAGTCGCTCCACGTGGCGTTCGTCACAAGATTGCCTGACCAGGAGTGCGCCAGCTCGTGCGCTACCAGCGAGACCAGGCTCTTGTCGCCGGCCAGGACAGTCGGCGTGGCGAAAGTGAGCCGGGGGTTCTCCATGCCTCCGAAGGGGAAGCTGGGCGGCAGCACCAGCAGGTCGTAGCGCCCCCAGCGATAAGGCCCGTAAAGCCGCTCCGTGGCCGCAATCATCTTCTCCGTATCCACAAACTCACGCGCGGCTTTGTCTACAACTGAAGGCTCCGCGTAAACGCCCGTGCGGCGGCCTAAGGGGCGGAATCTCAGATCGCCCACGGCGAGCGCTATCAGGTACGAAGGCACTGGCTGAGTCATGCGGAAGCTGTAATCGCCGTCGCGCCTGGCGTTCGGCTCGTTCTCTGCGCTCATCACGGCCAGCAGGCGCGCGGGCGTACGCACACGCGCCGAGTAGGTGACGCGTACCTGCGGCGTATCCTGTAGCGGAATCCAGCTTCGCGCGTGAATCGCCTGAGACTGTGTGAAAAGGAAAGGCTCTCGCTTGCCCGCCGTCTGCTGCGGCCCCAGCCACTGAAGCCCCGAAGCATTCGGGCTGGTCGAGTAATGAACGCGCACGCGCGTCGCGCCGCGCGGAAGGCGAATGGTGAGCGGAGCGCCAAGCACGGGGTCGTTTGAGCCCATGGTGAACTCCGTATCCCTGAAGCTCTGGGACGCGCTCGCGGCCTCCACTTTGGAGATATTCAAAGCCCGTGTATCCAGAATCAACGCGTCGCTCGTCTCAGACACCCTCTCAAGCGTGAGGGTGGCTGTGCCTTTGAGCATCTTCTCCCCGAAGTCCACGTCCCAGTCCAAATCCAGGTGACGCACCCTGACCTCGTGCGGGTTCGAATAGGAATGAAGGTCGCGCGACGCCGCCTGAAAGGAGCCCGCAGGCGCACCCGCATACGGCGAGCCAGAGGCCCGCGTCTCCGCAAATAAGCTGTCGATGCGCGCAGTCACGGGAGCGTACAAGACCAAAGAGAGTAGAAAACCTGCTATTAACCTTAAAGGCAACGAGTAGCTATGTAATGAGTGTCTGGACATATCTCATTAACCTATAATTTTATGAAATGTCAAACCCCTTCTCGTAGGGCTCTGTGCTTTGACGACGCCCCGTATGATATTCTTGAATCAATCTGAAGGGGGCTCTCATGAAACACGGGTTCTACGTGACATTACTTCTGCTTTTACTCTTGATGTGGCCTGTGGCGTCGCGCGCTCAGGAGACTTCGGGCGCGCAGCAGAGCTTAGAGAGCCTACGCTCGCAGCTTCAGGACATAGAAGCGAAACAGGCTGCGCTTGAGGCGCGGCTGCGCCAGCTGGATGAAGACATGCGTCCCGAAAATATAGAGCGGTCGCTGAGGCTCACGGGCTCTACACGCCCGGAGGAACTGAGGGAGCAGCGAAGACGGCAGCTTGAAAGAGACAGGGCGGGCGTACAGTCTCAGCTAGACCAACTGGCCGCGAGCCGCACGCGGCTTCAAGCGGCGCTCAGCGCCGCAGAAACAGCCGCCTATCAGCAGAGCGCAGCGATTAACACCGACACCGCTCCCGCATCACAGCAGACCGGCGGCGGCAATCAAGTGCAACCCGCACGCTCCGTACAGTCGCAGCCCGATTCAAAACGCAGGCGTACCCGCCGGAACAGAGCCAGGCGGCGCACGCAGTAAACGTTTATCGCTTCCGTTGACGGTTGTGTTGTTAGTAGGGGCTGCCAAGCTCCTGCGAGCTTTTCACTTCCCTGTACCCGGCCGGAACATCGAACAGCGACTGGTCTAGTGCGCTGCTTGAAATCTCCGTGACTTCCTGCGTCGACGACGAAGGCGGAACCGAGGGCGCACCGTCACCCATGTTGAACTTAATCGTAGTGGTGACCGCGGCAGGGTATCCCGTGTTGCCGTACCCTTCGGTCTTGTAACGCACTTCGTCCACACAATCGGACTGCCCAGTGTCAAAACTTGAGGCCGTCTGCGACTGGCAGTTCTGGCCGCCGGGCAGGTCTACGTACCAGCCGTCCGTCTCCATCTCCATGTTCATGGAGTTGCAAGCGCCTTCTGAGGCTTCGATTACTATTTTAGACTTGATGCGCTTGGCCTTCAGGCCGAGTATCTCTTTCCGCTCGCCCGTGTCCGTAGCTGTAGTTGTGTAAGTAACGACTCCGCCGCGCCGCGCGCCCGCCTTCTGTCCGGCAGACGCCGCACCGGCCGCGCCCGCGAAGGGCGTGACAAGGTAGCTCTTAGTCTTATCGTTTATCTGAATCATGCGCTTGAGGTCGCATTGATAGATGGTCACGTAGCCCACACCTTCTATGCGTTGGCGCGCGCCCTTGATGTAGGTGGTGATTGTGGCGCTCTGCCCGCTCGCAGTGCTCCTGGTGGTTATCTTCATGTCGGCCAGCGCCAGGGAAGCCGAGCAGAACAGCGCCAGCACGAGCGTCGCGGATTTTATAAACTTGCGCCCCCAGGAAGTCTGGGCCCAGCTCACGGAACCTGAATTTTGACTCGAAGCCGCACGGGCCTCTGCCCTGAGCCGACGCCTGAAAGGCAGCGCGTGCCTCAGAGTCGAAAGACCCGATTTCAGATTGATACGAATGCTTCTCCCGGCCATAAATATATTCCCTTATTAGTTAGGTAAATTAAGCTCTACCTGATTAACGCGAAAAGAGTGGCCGGAATGAATCACGCCTTCGGATAATAATCTACGGGACGCGTGAGCGTTCTGCCGCAGGAGGGGCAGGTGTGCGCCTCTTCGATTGCGCCTCCGAAAGCGGGGTCAACCTCGCCTCCGTCTTCGAGCGCCGCAGAGTAATCTATCTTGTCGGCGTGGTGATTCATCTCAACGCCGCAGTCCGGGCAAATCATCTTCTCTCTTGTATTCATCTCTTCCTCTCGGAGAATCTAATCCAGCGACACATGCTCGCGCCCGTAGCGCAGGACTTTCGACATCCAGACCAGCTCCTTCAAAAACTTCTCTATGCGCTTGACGTACGACTGGTCAAGAAGGTTTCCTTCAGGGTCGAAGAGCTTCTGAGCGCCGGAGAAATTTCCGTCCCAGAAGATTGCCACCAGCCCCAGCTCGCGCAGGACGGGCAAAAGATTCTCTATCACGCGAGTGCCGCCGAAGCCGCCCGCCGAGACGCCGCATACTCCTACGGCCTTGTGCACGTACTCCTTGAGGTTCGTGTCTAACAGGTGCTTGAGCATTCCGGGGTAGCCGTGGTTGTATTCGGGCGTGACTATCACAAGTCCGTCGGCCCGGCTGACGGCAGCGCTAAAATCGGAATC
>DASVVZ010000465.1:0-7527 GCA_036389875.1 Pyrinomonadaceae bacterium | reverse complement strand
GAACGCGGACGAAGCTGTGGTGGAGCAGCGAGCGCGCGAGCTGGCCGAAGCACAGGCAGCGCAGGTTCGGCTTCAGGCTTTTGTAGAATTGTCCGTGCGCCGCGTGCTGACGCCCGAACAGCTTCAAACTTTCCGGGACCTGCGTATGCGTGCTGAGCGCCGCAATCGCCGCTTCCCTGAGGACGGCAACGAGCGGCCTTTCGGTAATCGCAGGCAGAATGCGCCTGTTGACGGAGTTCGTCCCACACGACAGCGACGCCCCGGCCCTTGAGACTTCAATAACGGGATTCAAGAAGGATTTTATTGATGGGCCGCTCACGAAAGGGCGGCCTTTTCTGTTTGAGAGGCGAGCGTTCTTACGGTCCCGCCCCTCTCAAATTATACCCGCACGCATCCTTATCTAAAGCCGCCTGCATTTATAACTTGACGGCATGAGCCTATTTTGAGCATCATGATGCCGCTCGTTCACAGTTTCGCGCACCTTTTGCCGCCGGAGCGTACCGTGTGGCACGATGTGCCAGAGACTATTCCGGCGTGAGAAAGATACAAATTTGCTGAAGCGTTTACAGCTCATGCCAGGCTGCACAGGTACAGGCGTGCGCGCCCTCAGTGGCACGCTCTCTAATCCGACTCGATGAACCTAGTAACGCGCGCTCTCTTTGAACTGCAAGAGACGACACTGCTGGTGGCGCGCTCCGCAAGCGGTCTTTTAAAGCGGCCGCGCTACATCCCGGAAACAATCGCGCAGATGGACACCATCGGCGTCGGCTCTTTGACCATCATCATTCTGACGGGATTCTTTACGGGCGGCGTGCTTACGCTCCAGACCTTTCCGACTCTGAAATATTACGGCGCACAGGAGCAGACAGGCTACCTTGTGGCGCTCTCGCTTATACGCGAGCTCGGGCCCGTGCTGACGGCCCTTATGGTGACGGGCAGAGTCGGCTCGGCTATCTCTGCCGAGCTTGGCTCAATGTCGGTGTCGCAGCAGATAGACGCCATGCGCGCGCTCGGCACAGACCCCGTGCGCAAGCTTGTCTCTCCGCGCATAGTGGCGCTGCTTATCACGCTGCCGCTTTTGACTGTGATAGCTGACGTGGTAGGAATCGGCGGGGGCTGGACGGTTGCGACCGTGCTTTACGGCATGTCCTCGTCCTCCTTTCTGACCTCTGTACGGGACGGGATCACCAGCGACGACATTATCGGCGGCGTCATCAAGCCAATAGTTTTTGCGCTGATTATAGGCGCGATTGCGTGTTATAAAGGCTTGAGCACGGAAGGCGGCACGGTGGGCGTAGGGCGCTCCACGACCCGTTCGGTCGTCACGGCCTCCATCGTAGTCATCATCGCGGATTTCTTCCTTGCTCGCGGGCTACAGTACCTGCTCGGGATGCCGACCGGAGAGTGAACAGTTGAAGCGCGAATAGAACCCTTCTATTCAGTTGTTAAAAGTTATGGCTACAACCGACCTTAATGTGACGCAGCCTGCGGCCGACGTGCCGTATGACGGTCAGGTGAGCGAGAACGCGGCGGATTCGACTTTCGCCGAAGTGGATGATAGTGAACGTGCTATTCCTGCCATAGAGTTTCGGGACGTTCATTTGGGTTTCGCAGACCGGAAAGTTCTGGATGGTCTTAGCTTCAAGGTGATGAAGGGCGAGACGAAAATCATCCTCGGCGGCTCCGGCTGCGGCAAGTCCACGACGATTAAGCTGGTGCTCGGTCTTCTCAAGCCCGACTCGGGACAGATTCTCGTTGACGGCGAAGACATCACGAATTACGGCGAGCAGGAGATGATGCGCGTGCGCAAGAAGATTGGAATGATCTTCCAGGAAGGCGCGCTCTTTGACTCTCTTTCCGTCTATGACAACGTGGCCTTCAAGCTTCACGAGCAGGGCGTGCCCGAAGAAGATGTGGAGCAGGAGGTGCGCCGCATGCTTCGCTTCGTCAACCTTGAGGATGCCATTGACAAAATGCCCATAGAGCTTTCCGGAGGCATGCGGCGGCGCGTAGGCATCGCCCGCGCCCTCGTGGGCGACCCTAAAATTGTCATGTTCGACGAGCCGACGGCGGGCCTTGACCCGCCCACGGCCAGAACCATTTGCGAGCTGGCGATGAAGCTTCGTGACCTTGAGGATGTCTCAAGCATCTTCGTGACTCACGAGATGAACAATCTAGAGTACCTGACTTCGGAATATGCCGTCGTCGACGACGCGGGCGAAGTCGTCTTCGAAAAAGAGGGCGAGCGCCTGTGCCTGATTAATACCAAAGTCCTGATGATGCGCGACGGCCAGGTCATCTTTAGTGGCACGGATGAAACCCTGCGACACGCTGAAGATAAATACATACAGAAGTTCCTTCGCGGACACTAAGACCATTTTGGATTTTAGATTCTGAGCCGGGGCTGCTGAATTCAAGCCGGGCGAGCTTCAAATCCCGTTCTCGTGAATCCAAAATTCAAAATCCAAAATCGGAAAAACGATTATGCCTCCTGCAAGAAAAACAATCGGCCTGAGCGAGTTGCGCGTCGGCATCCTGGTCGTCGTAGCCATTGCGATCCTGATCTTCCTGATACTGAACGCCACGGGCGACATCAATCCGTTTGCGCGCAAGCTGCACCTGAGAGCGCAGTTCGCGCAGGCCGGCGGATTGCGCCCCGGAGCGGAAGTGCGCCTGGCCGGAGTACGCGTGGGCAAGGTGGAAGACGTAAAGCTTCTGCCGCCTTCTACGGAGCCCGGTGCGCCCAAGGTCGAAGCGCGGCTGACGATTGATAATACGATTGACGGCCAGCCTGCTAATCAGCGCATACGCACAGACTCCACAGCGCAGCTTGATTCGCCAAGCCTGCTGGGCAACGAGAAGCTGATTAACATTGTGCCCGGAACCGCAATGGGCCAGCCCATACAGGAGAATGCCCTTCTGCCCTCTACTTCGAGCGGCGGCATAAGCGATTTGGCCACCTCCGGCAACGACCTCGTGCAGCGCCTAGGCCGTATTTCCGATCAGGTCAACGAGATTGTCATAGGCATAAACAAGGGCGAAGGCTCCCTCGGGCGCTTCGTCAAAGACGAGGCTTTCTACAATAACCTCAACACCACCATTCGAGACATAGACGAGGTGATAGCACAGATTAAGTCAGGACAGGGCTCGGCCGGAAAATTCGTCAACGACCCTGCTCTCTATAACAATGCCAACGACATAGCCGTACAACTGCGCGCCATAGCCGAAGACATTCGCGCGGGCCGTGGCAGCATAGGCCGCTTCTACAGGGATGAAGAGTTCTACAACAACGTCAATCAGACAGTAGCGCGCCTTAATCGCTCCGTAGACAAAATCGACTCCATCATTACCGACGTGCAGGCAGGACGAGGAACAATCGGCAGGCTCGTCACAGACGAATCCATCTACAACGACGCCCGCGCCGCAATCGCGCGTTTCAACACCACGGCAGAGCGTGTAGACAACGTAGTAGCAGGAGCACAGCGCGGCGAAGGCACTCTCGGCAAATTAATAACCGACGACCAGCTCTACAACAACGTCAACCAGCTCTCATCCGAAGGCGTCAAGCTCATCTACGACTTCCGCCAGAACCCCAAGAAATACCTGACGGTCAAATTCGAGCTGTTCTAACTGGAGCCGCGTGTCCCTGGGAAATCAAGTTCTTAACTAGGATCTTTATTAAAGGGTATGCCCGACAGTGGCCTAATTCCCAGTTTACACACGTATTGGAAATCTCGCTTAAGGGCATACGTCTTTATCGATAATCAATTTTGTGGAAGAAAAATAAAGAGCGGTACTGACATTAGCGACAAGCCTCGCGGTTGAAAGCCTGTCTATTTGCGCTCCGGTTGAATGAGTTGTTATGCCTCCCGTTGGGGTAGAAGACATTTCATTTGAAGCCTCGCCCCATACCATTCACCACAGAATATAGAGGAATCCCGATGAAAATGAACACGGCAATTGCAATCAGCGCGAACAAGAACCACAAAGCACCATTGAATGATTTAGGACTCCTACCAGATTTCAGCCATACATTAGCAAAAGGTTTAAGCGCATTCGGCACGCTTCCCGCGCCCAGATGAGATAGCAGAGTACCACCCATTCAGGTAACAACTTAATTTTCTGGTGACACGCGTTGTCCGTTGAAAATTAAGTTGTAGCTTAGGGCTTTTTCTTCCGACGCTTGAGCCGACAATTACGTAGAAGTCTTCCCACTCAGGGAGTGCCGTGATATCCGGAACAAACCGCCCGTTTATTCAGTCCTTAACAGGCTTGTTATTTTTCGACATCCCCTGCAATCAGGCGCGAGAAATCGTCCGGAGTGTCCACGTCCACTTCGCCCTCCTGGAAAGGTAGGAAGTACGCCTCCGAAGCATTTCTCTTGATGATCTCTTTCGCGCCCGCCTTACCCTCAAGTCTGGTCAGCTCGGCAAATAGCGTCCTGCTGAAGAGGGCCGGCACTCCGAAACTTCCGCCATAACGGGACGCGACGATTGCCTTCCCGGTGGCGCGGTGAGCCTCGACCAGTGCGGAGATGACTTCGGCTGTGACGTGAGGTTGGTCGCAAAGCAAAAGGACGGCTGCTGATACCTCGGCGTCCTCGATGACAAGACCTTCTACACCTGCGCGGACTGATGACGCCATACCGCTCTCCCAACTCGTATTCAATACTTCCCGAACTTCTAGCCCTTCAAATTCGCATCTTGACTGCTCACTGTTTGCGCCGGTCACCACGATTACGGGACGGCAACCCGCACCCAGAGCGGCAAGTGCGGCCCGCCTGAGGAGGCTCTTGCCACGGAATTGAAGAGTCTGTTTAGGGCTTCCCATGCGGGAGGATGACCCGGCCGCCAGGATAACAGCGCCGACTCCAGCCAACTTGCTTTCGACCACTATGGAAATATCCTCCGAGCTAGCCTTCGCCCTCAGACTGCCGCCGCGGGTATGGCCAACTCCTTCGCCAAGGGGAGGCGCTCGCCGTGGGTGGTGCTGCTGCTATGGATGGAGCCACGGCCTTCGCGCAGCATCCCGCCGCGACGCCCTTCCAGAACAGCCCGCATCTCTGCGACTATCGACAGGGCAATTTCAGCGGGCGCGTTCGCACCTATGTCCAGACCGGCGGGAGAATAAAGGCGCGCAAGATCTGCTTCGTCGAGGCAGTACGCGCCTTCGCCCAATTTCAACTCACTCAGCATCCGTTCAGTACGTTTACGAGGCCCCATGACCCCTATGTAGCGCGCCGGGGAGTCCAAAAGGAACCTGAGCAACGCGAGGTCGTGCGAATAGTTGTGCGACATCAGAAGAGTTAGGGTGCGCGGCGTAACGCAGACCTGTGCGGCGACCTCTTCGGGCCGCGCTAGTATTACTCTGTCAGCGATAACAAACCGGGAGAGGCTAGCGGGTCTGGCCTGCGGGTCAACGACTTCGGTCTGCCAGCCCATACCGCGAGCGAGTTCTACTACCGGCAGCGCGTCATGCCCGGCTCCGAAGATGACGAGCGGGACGGGGGACATAAGCGTTTCGATGAATATTGTTACGGTGCCGCCGTCTACATCCAGAGCGTGTGCGCCATTTGTTACCTCTTCGTACCAAAGCGCTCGCACTTCGCTTTCTATTAAAGCGGCCAAAGGACCGCTCAACTTATCGGCACGGACATTCCCGTCCTCATCTATGAAGAGTCGCGCTCCGGTTTTGATTCGGGCTGCATACGTCTCCGACGGCGTGTGTTGGTAAACGGTAGCGACCAGCACGGGAGCAGCGCTCGCATCGCAGGAATATCTGAGCGCTTCGATGTAGAGTGAATTGGGGGCGAGCGGCTCGACCAGTACGCGTACTATGCCGTTGCAGCCGAGCCCTAAGCCCCACGCCATCTCGTCGCTCGTAGACGCTGTGTTGTATTCGATTAGCCTGGCCTCATTCGCTTTGATGACCCGCTTGGCGTGCTCCATGACGTTCGCCTCCAGGCACCCGGCGCTGATCGTGCCCGTACTGGTTCCCACTTCGCAGACCAGCATCCGCGCGCCCGGTCGCCGGTATGAAGACCCTTCTACGCTCACGACCGTCGCCAGGGCGCACCGCTCGCCCCTCTTGTTAGCCGCGTCGAATGCTTCGACTAGCGCTCGCACTTCGTTCATAAAGTATCTCCTCCCTACAGCAGCTTGTCCGGCGTAATCGGCAGTTCCCTGATGCGACGGCCCGTAGCGTGGAAGACGGCGTTGGCGATGGCCGCCGGGATACCTACCATCCCCAGCTCACCCATGCCCTTGACGCCGAGCGGGTTGACCACGGTGTCTTCCTCCTCGACGAACATAGTCTCGACCTCGTGGATGTCGGCGTTTACGGGCACGTGATAGTGCTGCAAATTCGGATTCATGATGCGACCAAAACGATGGTCGATTTCGGTCGCCTCCTGCAAGGCCATCCCTATGCCCCAGACGACGCCGCCAATCTCCTGGCTGTGCGAAGCCTTCGGGTTGATGATCTTGCCGCAGGCTGTGACCTCTATAGCGCGCGTGACGCGGATGATGCCCAGGTCGGGATCAACCTTCACCTCTACGAACTGAGCGCCGTGGGCCATCGTCGCGTACTTCTGGCGCTCCGGCGAGGGCTTTGATTCAAAAGTCTCCGTAATCTCCGAGAGACTGTTGCGCCTCATAATTTCAGGGATGCTGACGAAGCGCGACGGGTCGCTCTTGAGCCGCAGGCGGCCGTCCATCATCTCGACGTCCGCGGCTGCCGCCGACTTCAGCGGCGAGTTCGCATCCTGGTTCGCGAGCGCGAGCAGTTTCGCGCCTATTGCCAGCGCCGCGCCGTACACGGCTGAGCCGACGCTCGACGTGGTCTGAGAGCCTCCCTGCGCCGGAGCGCGCGGAAAGTTCGTGTCGCCAAGCTCGAACTTCACGCGCTCAATCTGAAGCCCAAGATACTCCGCGGCTATCATGGTCATCACCGTGTACGTGCCCGGGCCTATGTCGCTCGTGGCGCTGGTAACGTGCGCGGTGCCCTCTGCGCTCAGTGTGATTCTGGCGATGGCGGGCCTCTGGAAAGCGCCCCAGACTCCGGTGGCCGTCCCCCACCCGACGAGGAGCCGCCCGTCGCGCATAGAGCGCGGCTCCATCTTGCGCTGCTTCCAGCCGAATTTTTCGGCCCCTAGCCGGTAACACTCCCTGAGCGCCTTGCTCGACCACGGCCTGCCACTCTCGGGATCCACCTCGGCGTAGTTAATGAGGCGTAGTTCTAGCGGGTCAATCTTGAGCGCGTAGGCTAATTCATCCATCGCGCATTCGAGCGCGAACATGCCGCTGACCGCGCCGGGAGCGCGCATCCACGTCGGCGTAGGCAGATCCGTGGCCGTAATCATCGTCGGCGCGAGGAGATTCGGGCAGGCGTAGACCTGACGCGTGAACCCGGTGGTGTTGTCCGAGAACTCCTCGAAGGACGAGGTGTTGTGGACGGCCGTGTGGATCATCGCCGTGAGCTTGCCCGTCCGCTCCGCGCCGAGCGCGATCTTCTGGATGGTGTAGGGGC
>DASVVZ010000464.1:0-2268 GCA_036389875.1 Pyrinomonadaceae bacterium | reverse complement strand
GCCCTGATTATAGAGTCAAAAGTTTTAAGAATGAATTGTCAGACTCTCACGATGCTTTTTCTTTCGGTTCTGCTAAAATCGCTTTACACAAGACAGAGAAGAGATGCCGGGCCGGCACCGTTCGTGTGCCGCCGCGAGTCATCTCGAACTACCGGAGCCGATTGTCGTGAAGCCAATGGATAAGCTGAATGTTCGCGTCGTCCCCACAAAACCCTTTGACGGGCAGAGGCCCGGCACTTCCGGCCTGCGTAAGAAGACGCGAGTCTTCATGCAGCCCGGCTATGTGGAGAATTTTGTGCAGGCGGTCTTCAACGCCGTGCGCGCTCTGGATGAGCGGGCGGCTTTCGAGCGCGAGACGCTGGTGGTGGGCGGCGACGGGCGATACTTCAATCGCGAAGCCATTCAGATAATCATACGCATGGCGGCCGCGAACGGCCTCGGGCGCGTGCTGGTGGGGCGCGGAGGCATACTGTCTACGCCGGCCGTCTCAGCGGCGATTCGGCGTCGCGGCGCTATAGGCGGCCTGGTGCTTTCTGCTAGCCACAACCCCGGCGGCGTAAATGAAGACTTCGGCATCAAGTACAACATACGCAACGGCGGCCCCGCCCCCGAATCCGTGACCGAGCGCATCTACGCAGAGACGAAAGAGATTACAGAATACCTGACGGTCGAGCACCCGGACATAGACCTTGAAAGTGAAGCGACTGTGACTATAGGCGCGACCGCGGTGCAGGTCATAGACCCTCTCATGGATTACACGGCGGTCATGGAGGAGCTCTTCGACTTCAAACAGCTCTCGGCTCTCTTTGCGAGCGGCTTTCGCATGGTCTTTGACGCCATGAGCGCCGTCACAGGCCCGTACGCGCAGAGCATTCTGGAGGAGCGTCTGGGCGCGCCCGCCGGGACGGTCATCAACGGCACGCCGCTCGAAGATTTCGGCGGCCATCATCCGGACCCTAACATGGTTCATGCTCACGAGCTTGTGGAGCGCATGAGCGCTGACGATGCTCCTGATTTCGGCGCGGCCTGCGACGGCGACGGCGATCGCAATCTGATACTGGGTCGCGGCTTCTTCGTCACTCCGGGCGATTCTCTGGCCGTCATAGCGGACCACGCGCCGCGAGTCATTCCAGGCTACCGCGCAGGGCTCAAGGGCGTCGCGCGCTCCATGCCCACGAGCACCGCCGTTGACCGCGTTGCTGCCGCCCTTGGCGTAACCTGCTACGAAACGCCCACGGGCTGGAAGTTCTTCGGCAATCTTCTGGACGCCGGGCTCTGCACCATGTGCGGCGAAGAGAGCTTCGGCACAGGCTCGGACCACGTGCGCGAAAAGGACGGCCTGTGGGCGGTCTTGTGCTGGCTCTCGATACTGGCCGCCACGCGCCGGAGCGTCAAAGAGGTGGTGGAAGAGCACTGGCAGCGATTCGGCCGCAGCTACTACCAGCGCCATGATTACGAAGCGCTCGATGCCGCGCCGGCCGCCGAGATGATTGCGGAACTCAGGGAGAAGCTGGACTACCTGCCGGGAGAGAAGATAGCCGGAAGCGCGATTGTTAAGGCGGACGACTTCAGCTACACAGACCCCGTGGACGGTAGCACGAGCACGCATCAGGGCCTGCGCATCTTCCTGGAAGACGGCTCGCGCATAGTCTTTCGTCTCTCGGGCACGGGCACGGAGGGCGCAACGCTTCGCCTCTACTTCGAGCGCTTCCTTGAGGACGGCGGCACGAGCGACATAGAGCAGGTGCTCTCCACACTGACGAGTGAGGTAAAGGCACTGCTCAGGCTACAGGAAAGATTCGGGCGCGACGAGCCGACCGTCATCACCTGAAATCAAATCATCACAGGGCGCTGGCTCATCACACCTGTAGAGTGTGTAATGCTCTCTCTCTGCGCCTCGTCACGCTTTTAGCCCAGCGTGTCCCTACAGGGCTGCGTCTCGTCACATTTTTCTTCTCTACGCAAGCCGCTCCCCTCCAAAATGCAGCGCTCGCCCGAATCTTTTAAGCATCCGGTAAAAATCCCGTAAAGCTCCCCGGAGAAACTCTAATGACAACTCTTCCGCTTGAATCTCTGGACAGGTACAGGAACTATTCCGCCCTCTTCATACGCCTGCTTGTTGGCCCTTTCATCATCTGGGGCGTGCAGGACAACATTTTGAGCGGCGAGCGGATGCTGGAGTTCGAGAGCTTTCTAGCCGGGCGGGGCGTCCCCTACGCGCCGTTCGCCGCCCGCCTCTCCGTCTACACGCAGTTCGTCTGCGGCGTC
>DASVVZ010000463.1:0-9246 GCA_036389875.1 Pyrinomonadaceae bacterium | reverse complement strand
CTCCGAGGGGCTCATCCCACTCGCGTAATCGTCAAAGCGCGTGTTGATGCCCTGTCGAATTGCGCCGGAGGTCACGCCCGGCTTTGTATCAACGTAGCCGCCCGGGCCTACGATTCTCTTGACCCCGCTGGCCAGCCCCTCGCGGTCGTCCGAGCCGCCCGAGCCGTCTATCGCCAGAGCCTGATAGTTGCCGGGCGAAACGGAACTCTGCGGCGCGCCGCGAAAGGTGTACATCTGGCCGGGCACCAGCGCCGTCCCGTCTTCGTTGTCCACGACGAAGACCGGCAGGTAACCGTTGAAGATGTTGAGCGGCACGCTCATCCCCGCCGTGGCTTCCGCTTTGAGATTGCGATTGGCTCCGAGAACCATCGTGGCGAAGGTGACGACGACAGGCTCGCTCGGAGTCCTGACCCTGACGAAGCGTATGTCCTTGGCTGTGGACGCGCTGCCGGAGGCCGTACCCTCGCTCATGTCCAGCCCCTTGTCGAAGTCGTCCAGGTTTCTGGCGAAGCGAACTTCCCCGCGAGTAAAGACCACGTTCGTCTTGTTGAAGTTGTAGCTGTTCATGACCTGAACGGCTCTGTCAGTGGCTTTTGTAATCCCCTGGGGAAAGCCGTTCAGGCCGGATGCGGCTGCGAGAGCGGCTGCGTCGGCGGCATTCTGCAACTCCGTCTTGGCCGTGTAGAGCCGGCTAATGTCTACGCCAAGCCCTGCGGCGAGGAGGAAGCAGAGCATCCCTAAAGTAGAGGTGGCTAAAACAGAGCCGCGCTCATTCTTCCGGCTGATGCTTAGTGCTAGTTTTGCTTTCATCACCTTCCTCCTCTCCGTGCTTCGAAGCTGCTGTTGACCTCAGTGCCTTCTCTATCACTGGCCCGCGCCGGTCTTCATGGTCGCCACCACGCGCGAAGGCGCAGGCGGCGGTTCCTCTGCAAGGACAGGCGCGTTGCCGGTGTTTGACGTGACTGCCGGAGCAGAAGTCGGGATGATGGTCGCAGGCGCTGTCGTCTTCGGCTGAACGGCGGGAGGCTGCGGCTTGACGGGCTCAGTCTTCTGCTGCCTGGTGCTGTCGCCTGTGGAGAAGCCGCTTGAGCCCTGTATGCCTTCGCCCTTCGGCTCTACGCCCAGGGGCGAGCTGCCCTTGATGCCGTCGAGCCCGCGCATCTGCGGCAGGTCGTCGCGGTTGACGGGCTTGACTATCTGCGCCGTGACGATGAACATCAGCTCCGTCTCATTCTTCTGGAAAGATTTCGACCTGAAGAGGCTGCCGAGTATGGGGATGTCGCCTAAGACCGGAACCCTTGAGAGCGTGCGCGTCTCGTTATTATCCATCAGCCCCGCGAGCGCGAACGATTGGCCGTCTCTTAGCTCGATGCCGGTCTTGGCGCGTCGCGTGCGAAGCGCCGGGATGATGAAGCCGTCGAACTTGACGCCGTTCGAGAAATCGATCGTAGAGACTTCAGGCTCAAGCTCAAGACGTATGTGATCTTCGTCAATGATGGTCGGCTTGAAGTTCAACCTCACGCCGTACTCTTTGAAGACCACCGTCACGCTGCTGCGGTCGCCGCTTCCCTGAACTATAGGTACTGGGAATTCGCCGCCCGCCAGGAAGCTCGCCGTCTGACCATCCATCGCGATGATGTTCGGCTCGGCCAGAGCGCGCAGAGCGCCCTGCGTCTGTAACGCTCTAAGCATTGCCAGCACGTTGCCGCCCATGACGAAGACATTAAGAGCGGAAGAGAGCGTGCCGCTCATCGTGCCGCCCACCACATCGCCGATTGAGCTTGGGCCGCTGCCGCTATTACCGTAACCGCCGACGCCAGGGCTTCCCTGATAAGCGAAGGAGGTTCCCAGATCCTTCATGCGATTGCGGCTCACTTCGGCCACTCGCACGGAGAGCTGAACCTGCACGGCCGATTTCACGGGCGAAGAGAGCATGTTGACTGTCTTAAAGCCAGCGGCTTCAATGACCGCCTGCACCTGCTCCGCCGTCTTGGGCTCCTTCACGCTGCCTGAAATCACCACGGAGCCGTTGGCCTGGCTCAGGTTGATGTTGTCCTTTGGAAAGAGCGCGCGAATCTGCGAGTCGATCAGGGAGAGATTGGCTCTCACGAAGACGTCGAAGACCAGAAAGCGCTCGCCGCCAGTCTCCCACGCTATGAAGTTGACCTGCCCGGAAGCCTTGCCGTTGACGAGCACCTGGTTGGGCGCAACCAATACGGCTTCGGCTATCTCGGGATTCGAGACTGAGAAGCGACCTATGTCGTGATCGAAGTTGATGACGCGCGACTGGCCAACCAGTACGTTGACGCTGACGGTCTCTTTCGCGTTCTTGAAAGAGGCAGTGTAGGAGGTCTCCTGCGCATGGGCGGATGCGCCTAAGGCTATGGTCATAAGCGCCGCACACAACGTAGTGACAAAGCGTGTGATGATGGAACGGGTCTGCATGATATTCAGTGACTCCTTCTGGAATAAAGCTTCCGAGCTGTTGGCCGTCGAGCTTTAAGGGAAATCTACGTTGCGTTTCTTTGCGCCTTCATACATCTCTACGGATGAGCGCGGCGCCGGGCTCACGGGAGCGGGCTGCTGTTGCTGCTGTACGGGTGCGACCGGCTGCACGGGGGGCTGCCTGACCTGCATATAGTCTGTGGCGGCGCGCATGTAATCGGTCGCGGCGCGTATGCGACGCTCCGTCTGGTCTCTGGGTTCCTGCTGCTGCTGTTCGCTCCTGAGCGAGCCGGGCTCCGGCTGCGGCAGGGCGCGCTCGCCTGAAAGGAGCGTGCGCTTGTTGACGCCGTTGGTCTGCTCGTCGTCCTGGTCAATGGAGTTGCGCATGACGAGTTGCAGCTTGCCTTCGGTAGAGGCCAGCGCGAGCTTTTCGGCCTGCTCCGGCGTGACCTGTAGAGTGACCGCCTTAACGGAATTCGCTTCGCGGTCGTCCTTAGGCTTGTCTATGTTCTGGCCGTTCGCCAGCACCTTTATGTTCTGAAGAACTATCTTCGAGACAGGCCCCTTCTCGACCGTGTTCTCTTCAGGGTTAATCACGACGACTACGTCGACGAGCGTGCCCGGCTGGATGAAGCCTGAGATGCCGACCACGTCGTCAACCTTGACGGTCATGGCTCGGTAGCCTTCGGGGATGACCGCCGAAAGACCTGCCGCCGAGCCTTCGGGCGCAAGCCGAGAGTCTGTCAGCGGCTCGCGCGCCATGATGTTCTGAACGGCGACGCGGCCTATCAGCTTCTGCGGGTTATCGAACGTGCCGTCAGGGATGGACTCTCTGGGGAACTGCACGACCGTCAACTGTTCCGGGATAATCTTCGCGCCTATGGGGATGTCCACCTTGGCTACGACGACCGAGTTCAGGCTCTTGGCATAGACATTTGAGCTCGTGAGATAACGGCTGACGGCGAAGGCCGCGACCAGTCCGAACATGAGCGCGCATCCGAGCACTACAAAAAAGCGTTTGTTACGCATAAGCTTTATTCTCCGTTTTGAAACACAGCCCCGGAGCCGCGGCTTTCAGCTCTCTCTCATGAGAGCGTCAGGCGCGGACGACGGCCAGCGTGATGATGCTACCCAGGGTGATGGCGACGCCGTAGGGGATCGTGAGCCTTTTATCCGCAGGCACAGCGAAACGCGGCATCTGCCAGCCCGGCAAAAGACCTGCAAGAATCTGTATGACGCGAAAGAAGGTGGAACCAAGCGCGCCCGCCCGGAGCGCAGAGACTACGGCCAGCACGCCTCCCGTCAGTACTACGATCAGGAACATGGGAAGAACGTAGGCCGCGCCCGTGACCGCCCCGATTGCGGCAAAGAGCTTCACGTCGCCAGCGCCCATGGCCCCGAAGACGTGCATCATGAACATGAGTATGAATGCCAGCACCAGGCCGCCGAGGCTCTGAACCGCTCCGTGCAGGCCGCCGAAGATGGAATTGATGATGATGCCGCTCGAAAGCGTAGCCAGCACAAATGCGTTTGGGATACGCCGGTATTTCACGTCGTAGTAAGTGATGATGACGGCGAGCGGAATAAGCAGCGCTGCGTAAGCTATGATAAGTGGGCCGAACATTTGTTCTGTTTCTCTGATTTGAAGAGCAGTTTGTATTTGGAGAAGTAGAGATGCTTGCCGGTTGCGAGCGTGTAAAAGGCGCAACCTTCGCGCCAGCCTCTTTACCCCACGGTGTTAGCCAGTGTCTTAATCTTGTTGGTGATATTGTCGCCGAGCGTGCTGATGGTGCCGACTATGGTTAGAACTATGAGAGCCGCCGCGACCGCATACTCGGACAATTCCAGTCCCGACTCGTCTTTCAGAAAGCTTCTAATCATCTCGGTTCTCTCCTGCGGGGGTTTTGTATGAAAAGACGGCCGGGTTTTAGCTTTTCACATGAGCGCCCCGCGCGCTCCCCGACCCTCGTTTCATGCGCCGGCTTTACGGCTTAGCCTACAGTGTTGGCAAGTTCCTTAATTTTTCCGTCTATGTTTTTGCCCAGCAGCTGGAAGGCGGCGATTACCGCCAGCGCGATCAGCGCAGCCGCGACTGCGTACTCGGAAAGCTCAAGGCCGCTTTCATCCTTCAGAAATCTTTTAATCATTTCGTCCTCTTCGATGGATTGAGAAAGATGGTCGGGATTTGCTTATGCCGTTGTATGGCTTCGACAAGTCCCGACCAGCATTCACATTTGCAGGTATTCCTTGCCCCGCGACTTAGCCTACGGTGTTGGCCAGAGTCTTGATCTTTCCGTCTATGTTTTTGCCCAACAGCTGGAAGGCACCTACGACGGCGAGAGCTATGAGAGCGGCCGCAACGGCGTACTCGGAAAGTTCCAGACCGGTTTCATCGCGCAAGAATTTCTTAATCATTTCAGTTTTGCTCCTTTGGGTTGTGGTTGTTTTTAGGTTCAGGCCCTTTGCGACTTCTCGAAAGGGACAGATGGAAAAATTCTTAATAGCCCAGATTGACGGCGGAAGCTTTTCCTGATGGAGCCTCCCGGCTGGCGAGCGCCGTGTGGTGCACGGCTTTGCTCTGGGCCTTCTGCGTGCGGCGGCCGAAGCCGTTAATCATGCTGATGACGGCTCCGCACATGGCCAGCACTATGAGCAGCGCATCGTCCTGCGCGTTCTGAGCAAGCTCTATTGCACGAGCGCCTGCCACCAGCGCAATCAGAATGAACGGGGCCGCAACCATGACGCCCACGAGCGAGATGAGCATTTTGCCTGTGATAGCTTTCATTATCCTTTTCCTCCTGCTCGTTGATTGGTCATCAGGCGCGTCCGCGCTTGAACTTCGCTTGACGCATTACTCCTTAACAAGGCGCGTGCCACTCATAGAGAAACGATTAGAAAGCAGTAAACAAAGCGGTTTCGTGATTGGAGCTGGTGCGGCCCTGTCGCCTCGGGTTGACAGAATCAAGTGATCAACCGGCGCTCTTGAGAGGCATTGAGTGGCGTGAACTAATCGGATAACAAAGACTTACTAGCCTGTAGCCCGTGGTTGACAGGGATTGTCGCTGCATTTAACCAGGGGTGACGGATGTCCAGATGTAGAATGGCTTCCGGCCAAAATAAGAAGCGGCGAGTAGGGTTTTACTCGCCGCTTTCACCTGCTTTAGAACTTTGCCAGCTCTTAAGGTCTTATAGCTTCTCTTTCATCGCTTAACCAGAACTACCGCCTGGCTATCTTCAAAGGCTTTGCTCCACCCTTCCTCTTTCATTAGCAGACCGGCCAGAGGCGAATCGGGTTTGACGATGACCGTGCGTATATGGTTGCGGCGTAGCGGCTCGCGCCAGTCGCCCTGCCCCTTGGTGGCGCGCAGGAACTCTTCTAGGAAAGCGTCGCCGTAAACATCTGCGCGCCCGTCAATGTAGATGCGCCTTTCGGGATACAGCTTCCAAATCAGATAGCCGCCCCAGTCGTACCAGTTGAAAATCGGGTCGGGCAGATTCTGCTCGCGCAGGAACGCGACCGCGCGCGCAGGGAAATTCTTCTCTTCGGAATCCGCCTGTTTGGCTATAACATGCCGAACATTCATCAGGCTGACGACCAAAGCTGCCACCAGCACGGCGAAGCGCAGGAAAGTCTGCCGCCCGGACGTAACCCGTTCCGGCGCGAAGAGGCGCGTTGACCAGTCCTGGCTTTTAATCCAGAGCGTTGCGTGTTGGGCCAACAGAGGGACGGCGGCGAAGGCAAAGATGGGAAGATGACGCGCCGAGCGCAGGACTGCGTACGCGGTTGCGCACAGCATCAAAAGCTCGCTCACGCGCAGCCGCTTCGTAGACAGTGCCAGCGCCGCGAAGGTCGCAAACATGAGGGCCGCCAGCGGAAGAAATCTTGTCTGGTGAAAGTTGGGAGAGAACCATTCTTCTATATGCTCCTGCATGGCCGACGATGCCAGCGTCTCAAAGGGATAAGTGAAGAGCCGCGCGCCGTTCGGATTAAGCGGGACTACGATCACGCAAAGCAGCAGAACCAAGATGAGCGGGCGTACGCGCCTGAAAATCTCTCCTGGCGCTCTCTTCTCCACGAGCCCATCCAGAGTTATTCCAAAGAGCGCGATTGTTATCAACACAATCCCAAGCACGTACCCGCCGTGAAGATTCACCCACAGGAGCATCAAAGGCGGAAGCCACCACACGCAGCGCCTGACTTCATCTCGCATACAACCCGTTAAGATGAATAGAAACACGCTCGCCAGCAGCATAGAGAACATCTGCGGCCTGACGCCCCAGACGGGCGCAGTCGCCAGCGCCCCTAAAAGCACCGATGCCCAGGAGACAAAAGGTTGCGCGCCGCTCTTTTCACAACTGTAGAGAGAGAGGCTGAAGGCCGCCATGATGATGAGCGCGAATCCCGTGACCAGCCCGCCCCATCCCAGCCACTTGAAGACGGCGTAGATTAAGAGTTCAGAGAGCCACTCGTGTGTAACCCACTCGCGCCCGTCGAAGGTGAAAGAGAAAATGTCTGTGTGCGGGATGCTGCGAGTCTCGAAGATGTACTGGCCCGCTCGCAGGTGCCACCAGAAATCAGGGTCTGTCACCTCGCGCGTAGCCAGGAAGAAGAGCACCAGCATTAGTATCAGAAAAAAGAGGCGGCGGGTTGAAAGACGCATGACGGTTAATCTCAATCAAACAAGTGCGCGGCGCTTTGTGCCTGTGCGCCCGGAATCAAATGTAATGCCTGAGCTTTGCTATAAAGAAGAGAACGCTCAGCGCGCCGCCCGCGATAGTGAAAGTCCACTCGACCAGCGCATTGCGCCGCTTGAGCACCGCGCGCAACATGACCATCCCGCACTTCCAGCCGTCCTGCTGGTAGATGGGAAGGAGATTCGTCGCCGCCAGTATAAGATTTATCAGAGCGAACCTGTTGGCCCCGGCCATGGCGGCCGCCAGCAGATTGACGATTACTCCCGCCAGCAGAACAAGCGCCTGCTGGCCCAGAGGGCGTCGCTGCAACTCCTCAATATCCAGACGCACGTAAGCGCCCACGGGCAGCGCATGAAGCTTGTATTCGACTTGGCCTGCACGAAAGCCGAAGAGTTTCGGCCCCCATCCGAGACCGAACTCGGTGGCAGGCACACAACAGGCTCGCGCCGCTATCAGATGCCCCAGCTCGTGAATGATTAGAGCCACAACCAGACATAAAATGTAAGAGAGCATAAAGAGGTATCGGAAATTTCCGGAAGACTTGTTCGTTGAAGAAGATTTCGAGGAGAGGAATACGCCGCACCCGCTTTACATCAGCGATCGACTCTTAACTGAAGGCCCGGCTCCGTATCCTCCTGTAGAAAATTGCTCACATCAATAGCCAGCCGCTTCAGCTTCTTGTAGAGCGTTTGACGAGAGCCCAGCCCGAGCGCCGCGCTGGTGCGCGCAACATTGTAATCGTTACGCTTGAGCGTTTCCGTTATCACACGCCGCTCGAAATCTTCGAGCATGTTTTCCAGATTGGCGTTCGACTCTTCAGCATGAATCCCTGCGCGGACTTCTTTCGGCAGGATGCGCGGGTTCAGATGCTCCAGCGTGATAAGCGAGCCTTCATCCGCATAGAGCACCAGACGCTCTATCTCAGCAGCCAGCTCTCGCACGTTTCCCGGCCACGAGTAGTTCTGAAGCGCGTTGATGGCTTCAGCCGTGATGCCTGCAATCTCATGGTCGTTGCGACGAGCGTAGTAAGTAAGATAATGAGAGATGAGCAGGCCTGTGTCTTCGGGGCGTTCGCGTAGAGGCGGTATGTGAATCGAGAGCGACGCAACCCGGTAGTAAAGGTCTTCTCGAAAGCGGCCCTCGCGCACCTCTCTCTCCAAATCTTTATGCGTGGCGGCGACCACGCGCACGCTCACCTTGCGAGGCGCACGCTCTCCCAGCGTGTGTACCTCGCTCTCCTGCAAGAACCTGAGCAGCTTAGGCTGTAAAGCCAGCGGCAGGTCGCCTATCTCATCCAGAAAGAGGGTTCCGCCTTCTGCTGCCCTAATCATCCCTTCGTAATCGGAATGAGCACCCGTGAACGCGCCTTTGCGGTGACCGAAGAGCATGCTCTCAATCAAATCCGCAGGCGCCGCTGTGCAGTTGAAGGGGATGAACTCACCCTGAGAGCGGCGGCTTAGACGATGTATAGCTCGTGCCACCAACTCCTTACCTGTGCCTGACTCTCCCGTAATCAGCACGGTTGATTCGGAATCCTTTATGCGCTCTATGGCGCGCGCTACGCCCATCATTGCCCGACTCATGAAGACCATGCCGGGCAGCGTGGCGCTCGTCACGGCGGCTGCGGCTTTAACCTTCTGTGCCTGTGTTTGATTTACGCGAAGGGCCACATGCGCATGCGCCAGTTGAGCCACATCGGCCAGCATGCTTAATTCTTTCGCCTGTCTCTCGCTCAATGGCCGTACGCAACGGCCATAAATGGCTGCGCCTTCTCTGTGCGTGGTCGTAGTGGTCAGAACCATGCAGATGGCCTGGTCGCCAGCCGAAATCTCCGTAGCCTTTTCCGGCAAAGAGAGGGCGGTCATGACGGCCGCCTCGGCCTCTTCAATCTCGTCGTGATTCAGCCCCTCAACCCATTTAAGATTAGGGCGCTCGCCGGATTTCTGCGTCCAGGTCGCCAGCCCATAGGTCTGCGCCGTAGAATCTACCATTAGCGTGAGCTTCAGTATCACTTCATAGAGAAGGTCTGGCCCGCGCGTAGCAGCCTGACATAACGCCCGCACCATGGCGGCAAGCGGTAGACTAAAGGCTGTTTCGTTTCTGTTT